>CALNCH010000055.1 GCA_937875245.1 uncultured Spirochaetaceae bacterium | reverse complement strand
GCACTAAAAGCATATGCTTCAATTTTTAATATCTAAAAAATGAAGTCTCCATACTAACAACCTATTTTTTGGTGTACTCCTAGTCAATATTATCTTACTAGGATGTACACCTTTTTTTTGTGCCACATATTTGGCAATTCCTTGCAATCAAAATTGGTTTAGGTTATATTCTATTCTATATGGAAATTATTAAATTATTGTTAATTGGTATTATTCTTGGTGTATCAAATGTTATTCCTGGTGTTTCCGGGGGTACAATGGCAGTTGTTTTTGGTGTATACGATAGACTACTCTCAGTAATTACGATAAACATTAAAAAAATCTTTGCACAATGGAAATTTTGGGTACCATTGGTAACTGGTATAGGATTAGGCATCATTGGATTTAGTAAAGTAATTACTTGGTTATTTGAAAATTATCCAATGGGTACTAACTATTTTTTTATGGGTTTAATAGTGGGAAGCATTCCTCTCATTATAAGGAAAATTCTTTTTATTCCTACAAAAAGTCCTACTTTCCAAGGTACAGAAAAAACCAAAATCGGATTATCTCACCTTTTAGCCTTTATTATTTCTATAGGAATAATGATAATTCTAACTATTTATAAGGGTGAAGATATTACTAACAAAGTAGAAACTATTTTCTCTATGAGTCTTGCTATAAAACTTATAATTACCGGTTTTGTAGCGGCTGTTGCCATGATTATTCCCGGTATTTCAGGTTCTTTTTTTATGCTGGTAATTGGAATGTATACCACAGTAATTGCTGCTGTTTCAGATTTAAATATTCCCTTACTTATCCCAGTAGCCATAGGTGTAATTCTTGGTCTTTTATGTGGTGCTAGTCTGGTTAGATTTTTTATGACCAAAGTACCTTCCCAAACCTACAGTGCAATTTTAGGACTTGTTATTGGTTCTGTTTTCGTAATATTTCCTGGTATAGCTATAAGCGTAGAAATGATTATTTCTGTTCTTGTTTTTATTTTAGGATTTTTCTTGGCCTTTTTATCTACTAAAGGGGAATAATTTCATCTGAAATAAGATGTAAAAAATTATCCATCATTGAAAAGGTTTCTGGGGTTAAACTACCAAGGTCATCAAAAGGAGTATGCATCATACGCCAAGTACGAGGTAGTTTTTCACTTAACAGTAGTGCTTCTGCAGGTTCTATTCCCATTGCTTTTAATTTTTGCATATCTGAAAAACCTGAACCATGAATAATTACGCCATGGTTTAAAACGGTATTTGCAAAGTTCTTGTCCTTTTGTAATTGTCTCATGTAAAGAGATGCTTCTTCAGAAGGTAAAACCGTAATTGCCACTGAGGGAATCCCATTTGCAATAAAACCTGCATTATCACTATAGGGCACAGGTAATGTAACCCAGTGGCCTCCTGAAGCCCTTCGAGCCATTTCACATGCTCTTTGAAATAGCTGATTGAAATTTGTATTGAATGCCACATTCCCTTTATTGTTTTTACCAGTTGTAGAGACCGCTATAACATCTCCTCTTCCACAGCCATCTAGAACGTAGACATCCCCAGTATTTTGCCCAGATTTTCTTAACAAAGAGGCTAAGGCATAAGATCCTTGAGCAGTTGCACCACCCTCTTCCCTTCCTCCAAGTTCTTCCCCATCAGTAAAAATAACCTTAGTATTATGAAAACTAGGAGAAGATAATAACTGCTTTACCCATGTAATAATCTGAAAAATTGCTGCACTATTATC
>CALNCH010000054.1 GCA_937875245.1 uncultured Spirochaetaceae bacterium | reverse complement strand
TGTTATACTTGAAATATTACGGAACGATATTTTGACTATAAAGTCATTAGTATTGGAGGTTGTACATGAGTACACATATTGCCGCAAAAGAAGGGCAAATCGCAGAAGCCATTTTGTTGCCAGGAGATCCTCTTCGAGCAAAATTTATTGCAGAAAACTTTTTGGAAAATCCAGAATGTTACAACACAGTTCGCAATATGTTTGGTTATACAGGAACATACAAAGGTAAAAAGGTATCTGTTCAAGGTACTGGAATGGGGCAACCTTCCTTATCCATTTATGTAAATGAATTATTCCAATTTTATGGAGTTCAAAAAGCAATTCGTATTGGTACTTGTGGAGCTGTTCATCAGTCTACTCAAGTTCGAGATATAATTTTGGCTGCCAGTGCTTGTAGTGATTCCTGTTTATTAAATCAGCGATTTGGTAATTTACATTTTGCACCTACCGCAAATTTTGATATGTTATTCAAAGCTAAACAAATTGCAGAAGCTCTGAATATAAGACATTTGGTGGGGTCTGTTACCTCAAGTGACTTATTTTATGATGAAAATGAAAACTGGAAGCTTTGGGCAAAATATGGTGTGTTAGGAATTGAAATGGAAGCTGCCGAATTGTATACCTTAGCCGCAAAATTCAATAAAAAAGCATTAGCAATACTTACTGTATCTGATCACATCGCAACAGGTGCTACCACTACTGCTGAAGAGAGACAAACTTCTTTTAAGAGTATGATGGAAATTGCTCTGGAAACAGCTATTGCTGAATAACTTCTAATAACAAAAGAAAGGGCTTACTCAGAATCACCTAATTCTGAGTAAGCCCTTTCTTTATTTGTATACATAAACTCTTACTTTGTAAATTTTTCTAATTCCGTAGATATATTTTTAGATACGGTAACATTGTCAGTGGCAACTTTATCAATATTAGTAATAACCGTAGTAATATTAATAAGGGATGCTTTTAATTCTGCTACTTTTTTTTCTAATGTGGCAGCAATTTCACTTATTGTTTTAATAGCAACACCTTGCTCATTAACTTCACCAGATACTTCGTCAACCATATCTTTTGTGATATGAGATTCGTTAACTATTTCTTGTAAAGCTTTCATAACTTCTTGAGTACCAATGTTCATCTCGCTTATACCTGCAAGAATTTCCTCAATAGCTTCAATTGTAGACTTCATTTCATTAGTATTTTTAGTATTCATTTGAGCGAATTCGGTTACTGAAGTTGCTGTTTGGGAAACAATAACTGCATTTTGTTTCAGTACATCAGAGATACGAGCTGCATTTTTTGCAGTTTCTTCTGACAGTTTTCGAATTTCCTGGGCAATTACAGCAAAACCTTTTCCACTAGAGCCTGCATGAGCTGCCTCAATAGAAGCGTTCATCGCTAACAGTCCTGTTTGGCTAGCTATATCATCAACAGTGGACACAAAGCCAACAATTCCTTCAGATGATTCTTGAACCTGAGAAACTTCGTTCAATAAAGTATTTATCAATGTTTGTTGATCAGTTAGACCTTGAATAACATTATCCATAGAAGTTCTTCGTCGAGATGCAATATCACTGATATTATTTAAGTTAGCAGATATCTGTGTAACTGCAGCAGAAGTTTCTGTAATGGCAGCATTTTGATTTTGTACACTGTCAGTCATATTGTTTGCATTACCCATTACTTGTTTACTGGCTTTAGTAATTTTTTTTGTTTCGGAAGTTAAACTATCAGTTTCGTTTATTAAATAGGAATAAAGGTTCTCAATAATCTTTACGTTTTGAGTGGCTGTCGCTGTTTCATCAATCAGTTTTTGTCCAATCGCAAACCCTGCTTGGCTTTCTTTAAGTACGGCTGTAACCTTTTCAAGGGTAGTTTCTGCATTTTTTTTCGACTCTTCTGCAACTTCAATAATAGTAGAATTGTAAAATTGTACTAAAAATAAAATTCCATTAGCTGCAATTATTCCAATGCCGCCTATAAGATAGGTAAGTACCGCTTCCTTCATGTTATTTTCAAACAAAAATTTAAATTTGAAAATACCAAATAGCCAAAGGATTATTGCACCTACGAAGAAATAGAAAATTTGTCTTTTTTTAAGAGCTATCATCTGATTACATATAGTTAGTAATAAAATAATTGACAGAACCCTATACATTTCATAGACATGTTCTCTATAGGTTCCGGAAAAGAAGGTGATAAAAGCTAAAATATTTAAACCAATAGTACCAAGATAAGCAGAAGAGGTAAAGCGAGCTTTTTTTAAAAGTACAATAGAGCTAATAAATACCAGAATGACTAGGAGATAGGAAATTCCAGAAAAAAATAATCCTTTTACAAATATAATAGTTGCTAAAAGGATAGTGCAAAGAATGAATATAGAATAAGATACTGCTATAAAAGGTAACTGTCTTTGAAATTTCAATGGAAGAACTGAAATTGCTTCCTTACTTGGTAAAAAATGTTGAGAGAATGATTTATAACCCATGAAAACCTCGCTTACATATATCATTATAAATTCATTACTTACTTAGTACAAGTGTACTATAGATTATTTTAATATTTATTATTATTATTACATTTCACAAGATGGATTTTGGAGGAAAAGATGAACCCAACATTAGTAGTTTTAGCAGCCGGAATGGGAAGCCGATATGGCGGAGTAAAGCAAATTGATGCAGTAGGCCTGCACAATGAAACCTTGTTAGATTATGCAACCTATGATGCAAAAAAATGTGGATTTGGAAAAGTTGTATACATCATTCGTAAAGATATTGAAAAGGATTTTAGAGAAAGACTTTTTGATCGTGTAGCAAAGAATTTTGATGCTGACTATGTATTTCAGTCACCAGATTCTTTATTTACTGCAGAACAAATTCAAAAAATCTCTCCAGACCGCAAAAAACCCTGGGGAACAATCCACGCCGTATTGTGTGCAGAAGAAGCAGTAAAAACTCCTTTTGCGGTAATAAATGCTGACGATTATTATGGTCGTGATGCATTCCGAATTATGAATGATCACTTATCAGCATTAAACAATGACTCAACAGAACATGCTATGGTTGGATATATATTGGAAAATACTATGAGCCGTTCTGGTTCTGTTTCTCGTGGTGTTTGCGTTGTAAAAGACGGATATCTTGATTCAATGCGTGAAAATACAAAAATCAGTTATGAAGGTGATAAAATCGTTACTCTTCTTGATGAAGGAAAATTTGATTTAACAGGAAAAGAATGGGTTTCAATGAACCTTTTCGGTTTTTCTCCTACGGCTTTTAAAAGCTTCCATACTTATTGGGATGGTTTTATTGCTGCTAACAACACTAGTGAAAAAGCAGAAGCACTTCTTCCTACTGCTGCCAGTGATATTGTTAAAAATGGAGAAGGTAAAATTAAGTTTTATTCTTCAACAGAAAAATGGTTTGGTATGACGTATCCAGAAGATCGGGAAATCGTTAAAAACGAAATTGCCAATAAGATTAAAGAAGGATATTATCCAGATCAATTATGGACAAATAAATAATTATCTAAAACTGCCATGGGTTATTACTGGCAGTTTTTTTTAGTTTTGAACAAGGGGGGGTGATTGATGTTGAAAACAAAGCCGTATATTTCTGAAAAAGTGTGGGGGTATGAACAATGGTTACTGTCAACTCTTATAAATGGTCCTTCTCAGATTATTACAACAGAAAAAAGTGATACTTGTTATAAAAATTTATCTACTGTTGTGGGAGACTCTTTCCCTCTCTTGATAAAATTAATTCAAGCTAATGATACCTTATCGGTCCAAGTCCATCCAAATGATGGGTATGCAATGCAAAATGAAAATTCCCCTGGAAAAACCGAGTGTTGGTATATTTTGGATGCAAAACCAGATGCCACGTTAGTTTGTGGTATGAAAAAAGCATATTCTTCTGAAGAAATTAAAAATGCAATTTCCAACAATACACTAGATGATATGTTGCGCTATGTCCCTGTAAAAAAAGGTGATTTTATTTTTATTCCTTCTGGTACTGTTCATGCTATACAAGGTGGAATACGATTGTTAGAAGTACAACAACCAAGTGATATTACCTACCGTTTGTATGACTGGGGACGTCCTCGAGAAATGCACATTGAAAAAGG
>CALNCH010000053.1 GCA_937875245.1 uncultured Spirochaetaceae bacterium | reverse complement strand
TTATGGAACTATTGCCCTATTGGACCACTTATACTGGATTTTAGGAAGTGTTATTGGCTCTATAGCAGGTATGATTATTCCCATTTCCCTTAAAGGGGTAGATTTTGCCCTTACCTCTCTTTTTGTGGTTTTACTTATTGATCAATTAAAAAACACTAAGAATCCCATCCCTGCCATAATTGGAGGGGGCAGTTCAGTTGTAGCTTTATTTATTTTCGGTTCCAGTAATATGTTGATTGCAGCACTGGCTTTTGGAATTGCTTTTTTAACAATACTTCGCCCCTTAATCGAAAAACAAGAAACAAAACTACAGGAGAAAGACAAATGCAATTAACTACAACAGATGCTCTTATTGCTATTCCTATAATGACTTTAATTGTTTTTGGAACACGTTTGTTCTCTTTTGCTATCTTTTCTAAACGAGAACCTCCTCCTATTTTACAATTTGTAGGAAAACATCTTCCTCCAATGGTAATGGCAGTTCTCATTCTGTATTGTCTAAAAGATATTTCTTTTACTCAATTTCCCTTTGGTATTCCCGCTATCATTGCTATAGCCTTTACAACTCTGGCTCACCTTTGGAAAGGTAATGCTATGATTAGTATTTTTGGTGGTACCATTGTTTATATGGTTTTACAATATTTTCTATAATATTTGAGCCACTTGCAAAAGTCTGTTAACTTTCCCAAGCGGCTTTACAGTTTACTCGGAGTTTATATGCAATATCGAACTTTTCCAAAAATCCCAAATTGCCAGGTTTCAGCACTAGGGTTTGGAACTATGAGACTTCCTCTATTAAGCAAAGATAGTTCTCACATAGACTATGAAACTACCACTGCCATGTGCAAATTTGCTTATGAAGCTGGTGTTAATTATTTTGACACCGCCTATCCTTATCACCAAGGAAAAAGTGAAATTGCTTTAGGAAAAGCTTTAGCCCAACTAGGTATTAGAGATAAAATTTATATTGCAGATAAATGTCCTCCTTGGAAAATTGAAAAAGAAGATGATTTTGCTATTATTTTAGAAGAACAATTGCAACGTTTAGGCACTGATTATATTGATTTCTATTTGTTACATGCATTGAATGCTGACAGTTGGAAAAAAATGAAAAATTTACAAGCACTGACCCATCTTGAAGAAGCTAAAGCAAAGGGAAAAATTAGACACATAGGTTTTTCTTTTCATGGATCTATATCAACTTTTAAAGAAATTATTGATTCTTACGATAACTGGGAATTTTGCCAAATACAATACAATTATTTGGATGAAAATTGGCAGGCTGGAACAGAGGGCCTCCATTATGCCGCCACAAAAAACCTTGGTGTAGTTGTTATGGAACCTTTACGTGGCGGACTTTTAGCTAATCCACCTAAAGGGATTCGAGACATTTTTGCCCATACCGATGTTCCTAGACTGCCCTCTGAATGGGGCTTACGTTGGGTTTGGGAACACCAAGAAGTCTCTGTTGCCCTTTCGGGTATGAGCACAATTGACCAAATGATAACAAATTGTGCTACAGCTACTACAGCAACCCCCAATTCATTACCTTCTTCTCAGTTAAAAGTTATAGAAAAAGCAAGAGATTGGTTTCAATCACGAATCAAAGCTCCTTGTACTGGTTGTAAATACTGTTTACCTTGTCCCCAAGGGGTTCTTATTCCAGACGTGTTTGCAGAATACAATCGACTTTCCATGAACGGATGTTTTGAAAACAACAATTCCGAAAAAGTTTTTTCAGAAAAATATAAAGAGATGCGTAACAACAAACAAAGCGGTAATTACTGCATTTCTTGTGGTAAATGTGAATTAGCTTGCCCTCAACATATTAAAATTCGTGATATACTAAAACAAGCTGATAAAATTCTAATGTAATTTGGGGTTGAATACCTTGACAATTTTGTGCAATTTCAGCATTGTACAACATTGCAAGCATTGCTTCATTACCCTTGAAATTTATTGGGAGGAACAGGAAAAATAGTGAAAGGAAGTACTGTTAAAATCGATCATGTATCAAAGTCTTTTGGTACATTTCATGCGTTAGATGATGTAAGTTTTACCATCAATAAGGGAGAGTTTTTCTCTTTATTAGGTCCTTCTGGTTGTGGAAAAACAACTTTGTTACGCATTATTGCAGGATTTGAATTTCCTGATGAGGGAGCAGTACTTTTTGACGACAAAAATGTAATACCCCTGCCTCCAGACAAAAGACAATCCAATACCGTTTTTCAAAACTACGCCTTATTCCCCCATTTATCTGTTTATGATAACGTAGCTTTTCCTTTGCGTTTGCGTAAAAAAAACAAAGACGAAATTGATGAGAAAGTTCGTGAATACTT
>CALNCH010000052.1 GCA_937875245.1 uncultured Spirochaetaceae bacterium | reverse complement strand
GCTCTCATATCTTGTCCTAGCTTAGTTTTTCTAAACCAAATGATAAAAAGACAAAGTACTATAATAATTATATAAGTTAATACAGGAATTTTTATCATACCAGCATCGGTGGTAATACGAATCATTAGGGTATTGTCTAAAACTTGTCGTACTGGTTCTAGGTTCAGAGTGTTTCGTACACCAAAGCCACGAGAGAGGGCAATAGATTTGTTATGTAAAGGTATAACTGAACCAAACATATATAATACAACGAATTGATAAATACCATTAAAGAAAAAGCCCAGAATGTAACTGGTTACCATTTCTCGTCCCCGAGCTTTGTTTAATACGGTTCCTGCAATCCATCCTAAAAAGACAGAGATTGGAATACCAATTAAGGCTGCAAAAACAAGTCCTTGTATGTCGGCTAGTCCCCAGTCCATAGCAAAGATTAAACCAATTTGGCCTGCCATAGCACCTAAAACCATACCAAAGTTAATACCCATACCTGCCATAATAGGGAGAATAAGGGCAAAAACTAAAAAGGCATTTCGACCAATTCGAGTAAGAATATCGTCAATAATATAAGATGCAGATAATCCAGATAAAGGAATAGAAACGATTGTTAATACAAGAAAGATTACAACAACTAAGTTATCTGCCAAAAAGCTTTTTAGTGAAAATTGTTTATTAAGTTGTTTCATTATCTTGTCACCTTTGATTTTCGGGTTAAAGCATACAAAATCATACCATTAGAAAGTACAATTCTGATAACTTCTGACATATCAGTTTGTAATACACTATTGATAACAGAAGGAGTCATTGTAAGAATTCCTTGAAACAATATGGTACCAATAATTACGTTTACAATTGATGCTTTATTGATAGAAGCTCCACCGATAAGGATAGCGGCTACGGCAGGGAAGGCCATATACAAAGGGGCGGCATAAAGCTGGATAAAACCAAAGCTTTGTTGATATACCAAAATACCAATGGCACCTATGACGGTGGACATGATAATACTGGTAGAACGCATTTTGTTGATATTTATTCCACTGGCACGAGCATAATCGGGGTTAGAGCCAACTGCGGTCATTGCCGTTCCTGTTTTACTTCGGAGGAATATCCACATAAGGAAGCAACAAAAAACTACAAATAAAATCATTCCAGTAGGAAATACGAAGTTTTGCCCAATGCGAATTGCTAAGAAATTGCTTAATTGTTTTCCCCAGAATCCGTCAAGGGTAATAGTAGTTCGTAAACCTTTTCCCTCGTAACCCCAAACCATATTATTGCTGTTGTAGGGTAAAACAAGCCACATAATTGACATGAGCATAACTGCAGCAAAGCCAACGTACATAGCAATAGTCATTTCTTCACCTTTTACCCGGTTTAAAAGCAAGCTATAGAGCCAACCTAATAAAACTGCAAAAGGAATTGATATTGCCATAGCCCCAAATAAACCAGCCCAACCAGTTAAGCCAATTTGCATAGAAATAGTGGAACCTAATAAGCCTCCGATTACTCCTAAGGAAAGGCCAAAGTTTAGTCCGCAACCAGTTTGAATCATTGGAACCATAGCTAATACCAACAAGCCGTTCATACCAAAACGATTGATAATATCAGACAAAGAAGCTGACATACTAACATCGACAAAGGGTGCCATTATAAACAATACAACTAAGAACCCGGCAATAATTAAGCGAGGCCATCCAAAATCTAAGAGTTTTTCTTTAATGTTCACTTTGTGTCCCCTTTTAATCCTGACATGTACAATGCAAATTCAGCAGGGTCTTCTGAAGGTGACAAAATACCTGCAATTTTACCGTCTGAAACAATGGCAATGCGGTCACAGATTGAGCGTAACTCTTCTAATTCACTAGAAACCATAACAATGGTGGTTCCATTTTCTTGATTTTGTTTACGAAGAACATCTAATACGATTGCTTTTGCACCAACGTCAATTCCTCGTGTTGGTTCAGAAACGAACAAAACTTCTGGTTCCAAACAAAAAGCCTTGGCTAAACAAATTTTCTGCTGGTTACCACCAGACAATTCTTTTGCTTTTTGATTTGAACTAGTACATTTAATTTCTAACATCTTAATATAATCTTCAGCATTCTTTTTCATTGCTTTTTCATCTCGGAGTTTGATTGCTCCTCCGAAGAAAGGTTTTAAGAACATATTTTTTGTTTGCATTGCAGTAAAGGCAATATTCCAGTCTAAGCTTTCGTCTAACAAAAGACCAACGCCACGTCTGTCTTCAGAAACAAAGGCTAATCCTTCGTTAAGTGAATTTTTTGCATCGTTTAAAGGCAATTCTGTACCATTGAAAAGAAATTTTCCACCAGCTGGGTATAATCCCATAAGACCGTTAGGAATTCCAAGTTTTCCCTGTCCGGCTAGGCCACCAATACCAAAGATTTCACCTCTTTTTACATTAAAGGTTGCATCTTTTACTGTTTCCCCAGGCATATCTACCCACAAGTGTTCAATAGACAAAATATTGTCCCCACCTGTGTCTTGATGGGCTTCTCGAGAACGAATTGTATCTGGATTAATTTCACGGCCAACCATAGAAGCGGCAATGTCTTCTACTGTAGTTTCTGAGGTTGGTATATCTCGGATAGATTTTCCATCTCGTAAGGTTACAACTCGATCACAAATTGAAGTAACTTCATGTAATCGATGAGATATAAATATTATGGCAATCCCTGTTTGGGCAAGTTTTTTTATAGACGAAAGAAGAATTTCGGCTTCAGATTCAGTTAAAACAGCCGTAGGTTCGTCTAAAACTAAGAGACGAACATTTTCTCGATCAATTTCCCGGGCGATTTCTGTAAATTGCTTATGACCTACTGGCATCTCAGAAACTTTCATTTCTGGATCTATAGAAACTCCTAATTTAGAGATAGCTTCAGAAGCTTTTTTATTCATTGCAGGACGGTCTAAAAGACTCATCCTTTCCCCAAAAATGTGAACCATTGGGTTTGATTTGGTAATTTCTCGGTTAAGCATGATATTTTCGGTGGTAGTAAATCCTGGAATAAGTGAAAATTCCTGATGAACCATTCCAATACCAGCATCAAGGGCATCAAAAGGGTTTGAAAAATGAATTTCTTGTCCATTAATTTCAATTTTTCCCCCGAAGCCACCTGTTTCATTTATAACCGGCATACCAAAAAGAATACTCATTAAAGTAGTTTTTCCAGCCCCATTTTCTCCTACTAAACCAAGGATTTCACCTTTGTTTAAAGAAAATGAAACATCTTGAAGAACTACAGTACCTGAAAATTCTTTTGTTACGTTACTAAGCCGTAATAATGGTGTTTCCTTTGACATGATTTTCCTGTTTTATAAAATGTTAGATATAATGCCAGAAAGGGACCTTTGACTAAGGCCCCTTTCTTTAAAAATAACAAGCAGTAGTATATTTTGAACTATTTGTTAAATTTAATGTTGTAATATTGTTCAGGAACTTCCCAAGTTGTAGTAGGAATATATCCTGTTCCAAGTACGTATGTATCCATGTAAACCAATGTTTGATTTTTTGCACGAACACCTGTGTTAGCATCAATGTAGCTTCCACCGTTCCATTTAGCACCTGGTGTAAATACTCCAAGAGCTGCATATAAGTCGGCCATGCTATCTTTTTTTGCTGTTCCTTCGATAATGCGTTTTGCATATTCACCAAGCCCTGCACTTACGGTAAATCCGTATGAGTATGCCCAGGTTCCGAATTTTCCAGCACCGGCTTTAGCAACAACTGTTTCTTCAACTTTTTTCAAAATTGCAGGGAAGTTTCCAGCTTCGGCTGTTAAGTCGATTCCGAATGCTCCAGGATATCCCATTAATGGTGAAGGTAAGTCAGCTTCTACGAACATTCCGCCGTAGGTTGCAAGTTGTTTCAAAAGTGGTTCTGTGTGTGCATCATTTGTACAGAAGAAAGCTGTTTCTTTTCCGTATTTTTGAATCCACTGTGGAACTTTTTCAAGGATAAACTGCTGAGCACCAGCTACACCAACATCACTTGTTGGGTCAGGAGCTGTTTCAAATACGAAAGTTAATCCTAAGTCTTTACATGCTGCTTCCATAATTTGTCGGCGGAGTCCTAAAGATTCGTATGACATATGGCGTGGGAAAGAAATATGAACGAAGGTATTTGCTCCCATTTCTTTTGCGGCACGAATAATTGTGTATCCACGAGAAATAAAGTCAGCATTAATTGCTAAGTCAGCTGAAGCTTGAATTACTAATGGGTCTTCGTGTGCTTCACCAGCAAAACAGAGAATGTCGCTTCTCTTTTCTTTTACTCGTTTGAAAGCTTCTGCTGTTCCAGGAACGGCCTGGTTAACAACGATTGCTTTCATTAATGGATCATCAGCTAAGGCAACAATCTGAGAGATTGTTGTTTCTTGTTGTGACATAAAGTCATCTGGGTAAGTGATGTGCTGAATCATTCCACCTTCGTTTACTGCTCCGTAGCGCTTGATTAATTCTTCAGCACCACGAAGATCGTCTTCAGACTGAGATACGGTTCCAGTTACAATACCAATGTGGAATGCACTAGAATCTTTGTCTGCAACTTTTGCGGTTTCTTTCTTTGAGCAACCAACAAATAGCATAGAGCCTGCTAACAAAACTGTTAATAAAGTCACAATTTTTTTCATAAATTTCTCCTGTGGCTATTTTCCAATTTTTAAGGGATAAGGTCAATAAAAATACCCCTAAGAACTGAATAAAAGTGCATAAATATTGATGTTTTATGGATTAGTATGCAATTAATAGTGGGGGGGACGAATGTTTGGGATATCACCTTCTTGATTTTCAAGAATTTCTTGTACTTTATTGTGCACTGTTTTACTTTCTTTTAGCAATGCATCTATATAGTTTCCTTGTTCCACCGCAATTGTCTGCAATTTAGTTAAAAAATCTTCTAAATACGCTAACTTGATTTCTACTTGTGTAAGGCGAGATTCTAATTCATTGTTTTCCATATAACTAGCTTACTGTTTTCCCAAAATATTTTCCAGAGTCATTGTGGTGGACATAAAAAAGAGTGAAAACATAAAAAATGCACCTCCTAAAATTGAACTCTATTTGTCCTATTTTAGGGGTGCATTTCGTTTCAATCTTTGTGCAAAACCGCTACATTGATTCGTTATACAAAGGACGTTTTGTATAAGTTGTGTGTAAAATATGATGTGCTTTTTCTGAATTTGGTTCAGTAAAGTATTCCTTATAAATCTGTACAATTAACGGATTTTTGTGGGATACACGAATTGTTGATTTTTCATCATCAGAATACAAGCCGGTAGCACGGATTTTGCGTACTTCATCGGTAGCACCATATGGTTGACCACCACCCGCAACGCATCCACCACGACATGCCATAACTTCAACAAAGTGATAAGGTGGTTCCTTTCCTTCTGCTCAAGCTTTTCTGATTTCTTGTACCACAGCATCAACATTGCCCAACTGGTGAACAACTGCTAAACGAATTTTTGTGCCGTTTAAATCGACTTCCGCTGTTTTTACTGCATCTAATCCTCGAACAGGAGTATAGTTTACATTTCCTAATTCTTTTCCGGTTACTAAAGCATGAGCTGTTCTAACTGCGGCTTCCATAACACCACCGGTAACACCGAAAATTGTACCTGCACCTGAGTATGGTCCGATTGGATTGTCTGCTTCAGACTCAGCAAGGTTAGCAAAGTCGATACCAGACATTTTGATAATTGCTGCTAACTCACGAGTTGTGAACACCATATCAACGTCTTGTGCCCCAGAAGATTTCATGTTGTCATCGCGACGAGCTTCATATGCTTTTGCGGTACAAGGCATAATTGATACTGAGAAGATTTTGTCAGCAGGAACGCCAACTTTTTCTGCCCAGTAGGTCTTTGTTACCGCACCCTGCATTTGCTGTGGTGACTTTGCAGTTGATAAATTAGGTAATAAATCATGATAGTTCTTTTCTGCATAATCTACCCAGCCTGGACAGCAACTGGTGAATAATGGAAGGGCGCCACCTTTTGTAAGACGAGAAACTAATTCAGTTCCTTCTTCCATAATAGTTAAGTCTGCTGCAAAGTTAGTATCAAAAATGTATTTGAAACCAATCATCCGAAGAGCAGTATAGATTTTTCCTGTAGTAATAGTTCCTTGAGGAAGACCAAATTCTTCTCCAAGAGCAACACGTACTGAAGGAGCTATTTGAACTGCAGAAGTAAGATTTGGATCTGCTAAGTAGTCGAAAAGCTTTTCTAGGGGGTTTCGAGTTGTGATAGCCCCGGTAGGACAGTGTGCCGCACATTGACCACATTTAACACAGGGACTGTCTTTTAATGTAACCCCAGAAACAGGGCCAATAAGGGTTTTTCCACCACGACCAGAGTATTCCATTGCCCATACGTTTTGCATATTCTGACAAACTTCTACACAACGTCCGCAGTTAATACACTTGTTTCGGTCTAAAACAATTTCTTCATAAGAATCGTCTGTTGGCTGATCTTTAAGCATTTTCTTAAAACGAAGATCCCGTAACCCAAATTCTGCTGCTAAAGTTTGTAATTCACAGTTTCCACTTCGATTACAATTTAAGCAGTCATCTGGGTGATTAGAGAGAATCAATTCCAATACAGTGCGTCGTGCTTTTGTAATTTCAGGGTCATGAGTTACGATTTTTAATCCTTCATAAACCTTTGTAGAACATGCACGAAGCATTTTTGCTGTTCCTTCTAAACGAACAATACAGATGCCACAGGAAGCCCATGCTGGTAAGTCAGGGTTGTAGCAAAGACTTGGAATTTTAATATTTTGCTGTTTTGCAGCTTCCAGAATGCTGGTGCCTTCGGCTACTTCAACATCCTTACCGTTTATGCTTATATGTACCATAAATATTTACTCCTGGTTCCTTTATTTCTTTTCGATTGCGCCGAACTTACAGGTTCGTTCACATTCACCACACTTGAGACACTTGCTCTGATCGATTATATGGCGCATTTTCTTTTCGCCACTAATACAGGTAGCAGGACATTTTCGTGCACAAGCACCACAACCAATACATTTTTCATTGATGTGGAAAGATACCAAGTGTTTACATTTTCCAGCAACACATTTTTTGTTTACAATGTGGTCAATGTATTCTTGTTCAAATTTTTTGATTGTTGATAATGTTGGGTTAGGAGCAGATTGCCCTAAAGCACAAAGAGATGATTTTTGCATTGCAAAACCAATATCTTTTATCTGCTGCAAATCTTCCATCTCACCATTTCCCCTTGAAATTTTTTCCAAAAGTGTATGCATTTGTTTTGTACCGATTCGACAAGGAGAACATTTACCGCAGCTTTCCTCTACACAGAATTCCATGTAGAATTTTGCAACGTCAAGAACACAGTCGTCTTCGTCCATAACAATCATACCACCTGAACCCATCATAGATCCAAGTTTTACTAATGCACCGAAGTCAATTGGTGTGTCTAAGTTATCTGCAGTGATAATACCACCAGATGGGCCTCCAGTTTGAACACCCTTAAATTTCTTTCCGTTTTTGATTCCACCACCAATTTCGTAGATGATTTCTCGGAGAGTTGTTCCCATTGGTACTTCAACAAGACCAGAGTTTTCTATTTTACCGGTAAGAGCGAATACTTTTGTACCCTTTGAGTCTGCTGTACCTATTTTGTTAAACCATTCTGCACCCTTAGTAAGAATTACAGGGATATTTGCCCAAGTTTCTACGTTATTGATAATGGTTGGTTTTCCCCAAAGACCGCATTGGGCTGGGAAAGGTGGTTTTGGAGTAGGCATACCACGGAGACCTTCGATTGAACGGAGAAGAGATGTTTCTTCTCCACATACGAAGGCACCGGCACCAAGTCTAATTTCAATGTCAAAATCAAAACCTGAACCTAAGATGTTTTGTCCCAATAAGCCGTTTTCTTTAGCCTGAGCCATAGCAATTTTTAATCGGTCAATTGCTAATGGGTATTCAGCACGGATGTATACGAAACCTTTTTGAGCACCGATTGCACGACCACAAATGGTCATTGCTTCGATAACTGAGTGAGGATCTCCTTCGATTGTAGAACGATCCATGTATGCTCCAGGATCACCTTCGTCAGCATTACATACGACGTATTTTACATCTCCAGGAGCTCGAAGTCCTGCTTCCCATTTAACTCCAGTAGGGAATCCTGCACCACCACGACCCCGTAACCCTGATTTTTTTACTTCTTCAACAATTTGTTCAGGTGTTAACTCAAATAAAGCT
>CALNCH010000051.1 GCA_937875245.1 uncultured Spirochaetaceae bacterium | reverse complement strand
GACTTTCTTCAGTAGATAATTCAGATGGGGCTGACACTGACACTCGTATATCAACTCTGTCCAGTAGGGGTCCTGAAAACTTTCGCCAATATTGTTCTACTGCATGTGCACTACAAACACAGATTTTGTCTGCTACTCCATAATTTCCACAGGGACACGGATTTGTAGCCATCAATAATTGAAATTGTGCAGGAAAGGTGGTTTTTCTCCCTGCTCTACTTAGCACTACTCTTCCTTCTTCTAAAGGAACTCTTAAGGTTTGTAAAACAGAAGTTCTAAACTCCCCTGCTTCGTCCAAAAATAAAACCCCATTATGTGCTAAAGATATTTCTCCAGGTCGGCAATTAGGACCGCCCCCTATCATTCCTTCTAAACTGGCACTTTGATGAGGCATACGAAAAGGGGGTACTGATATCAATGACTGACCTGCAGGATGGCACCCTGCTAGACTGTAAATACGAGTTACCGGCAATGATTCTTGAAGGGTTAGAGAAGGCAATAACGTTTGAAACCGTTGTAATGCTAGCGTTTTTCCACATCCTGGAGGTCCAAAAGCAATTAAATTATGAGATCCAGCAGCCGCAATTTGCAAAGCTCGTACCAGAGGAAGTTGTCCTTTTACATGAATAAAATCCATGTCAGGTTCAATTGGATGGAAAGAGGTTTTTTCACAATTGGTTGATACTTTTTTATTAAATGGAGTATCTGTCAAAGAAAGTATTTGTTTAAGACTATGAAAAGCTTCTGTTAGACTGTCTACTGCTAACACTTTTATTTCTGAAAAAGTAGAGGCTTCAACCTCGTTCTCTTTTGGAACAATACAAATTCTAATCCCATTTTCCTTTGCTGTTGAAACAGCAGCGTGAATTCCTCTCACTGCCCTTACTTTTCCTGATAATTCTAATTCTCCCATAACCAGCACTTGTTGTTCATCAAGTTTTGACACAGTTTCAACTGCGTCTGATACCGGCATTCTATATTTTTCTTGTAAAACTGCTAGTGCAATCGCTAAATCAAAACCTGCTCCTTCTTTTTTTACATCTGCTGGAGACAAACTTATTAAAACTCTTTCTAAAGGAAAATCAAAATTGCTGTTTCTTATAGCAGCTCTCATTCTTTCACGAGCCTCTTTTACGGCACTATCCGCCAAACCTACCAAATCCACAGCAGGAATTCCTCGTCGCAAATCAACCTCCACAGTAACCATAGAACCTTCGTAACCAAAAGGAGAAAAACTTGTTATTTTCATATTCAAAACCTCTTATATAAGGTAAAGGGTCAATAAAACAGAAATTCAGAGATTAAAGTTCTTTTTTGATACTATTCTCACTTAAAAAAAAATGGTAAACTAGCAAAAATTATTTTAGGTAGCTATTATGAAAATAACCATTAAAGATTTGGCAGAAAAAGCTGGAGTATCAAAAACCGCAGTTTCTTTTGCATTTAATAACCCAAAACGTATTTCTAAAGAAACATATGACAGGATAATGTCTATAGCAAGAGAAATAGGATACTCACCTGATCCAGTTGCCCGTATTTTGGCAACCAGAATTACCCAAACTATTGCCTTACTGTTACCACAGACAATTACAGAAACCTTAGAAAGTCCATATATTGCAGAAATGATTCGAGGAATTGGTTCTATCTGCGAAGAAAAGGGATTAGCCCTCACCTTGCTATCTCCTCAAGAAGGTATTTTTACCCACACCATACAGAATGCCGCTGTTGATGGAATGATAATTTTGGGATTTGATGCTGATAGTGAAGTACATGAATTAATTGGGCAGAGAAAAATGCCTTACGTTGCGGTAGACGCAGGAATATCTGATAATTATACAACATTAACAATAGATGAAGTTGCTATCTCCGAAGAAATGATGGATCACTTAATTGAAAACGGTCACAAAAAGATTTGCTTTGGTTCATTAAAGGCACTTTCTAGAAGTTTATCTTCTTCTGATAAATCAAAAACCATGGAAGCACGACTAAAAGGGATTTATAATTCTGTTCAAAAGCACAATATGGAACATGATATAGATCAGTATTTC
>CALNCH010000050.1 GCA_937875245.1 uncultured Spirochaetaceae bacterium | reverse complement strand
ACTGTCCTCGGTATCTGGATTTCGTGTATTTACTAAGCCTTCAACCACTGGAAGAAGTAATTCAGGAGCTTGTAAGTCTCCACTTTTTGATATAACAAAGGATGAAACGGTTGAAGGAGATGCAAGTCCCGTATTTAAAATGGTGTAAAAGGGTGTTACACGCCAGTACCAAGTACCTTCTGATAAAGAAGAAATAATGCTTGAAGCTTGGGGAGAACGCTGATTTATTACCGGATTCTTCATCTCTGAGTTGTCAGCAATTTCTAATTGATATGAGGTGGCCCAATCGTTTTCTGTCCAAATAAATCTAATAGCTGGTTGTTTAGTTCGATATCGAATTTGATACCCAGGAGCCGGTACAACCAGTTCAGGAGAGGGAGCATGTAATACCTGTAGTTTTCCTGATTCCACAAGAGTATCGGTGGTAAATTCTTCAGGTGTTCCCACAAACAAACGCCACCACGTTGTTCCACTAGAAACAGGAAGGGTATATTGTTTTTCATTATCTATGGTAACTTCTGTTACTATAGAAGAAAATCCTGTATCTTCTGCCAGTTGCAAAGTAACTTTTTCTACATTTTCAGAAGAAACCCAATCAAAGGATATAGGTAAATTTTCCTTGGTATGATTTAGAACACGAGCATTAGGAGCAGGAGAAATAACCGATAACTGAGGAACGTCTAATAGGGTACCCACTGGAGAAAAGGCTACAGCATTCCCAGAAGTAATATTTTGTACCGTATCCCCTGCTTCGAGGGCAACACTACCAGATTGAACTAATACTTTAAATACTTCATCTGTATTCTGAGAGGACAAAGCTTTTCCTGCCGCCACAGAAGTGCCTTCCTCAATTTTTACCAAGGAATTTCCAGCTTTTATTTGCATTCCTTTTGCAGAAGTAATAACACTGATATCACCTTGGCTAAAATCTATAGAGGCACCATCGTCTTTTAAGTATAATTGAGCAAGAGTATTTTCATACAATTCCATTATGTTTCCGTCGGTAAAATAGACAGTAGCTTCTGATTGAGGGGCCGTACGAATGACATCACCATCATAGACAGGAGAATTTTGTTGCAATCTATCCCATAAAACACGATCCCAAAATCGACGCTGGGCAGTTTTATACTTAAAAGTAATAGTTGCAATGGGAGTTTCGTTCACTTTTGTTAAGGCTTGATTGAGCTCCACTCTGAATCGCCAGATACTGAATAAAAATCCAGAAATACAGATGAACACAAAAAGGAATTCATTCAGCCTTGATTTTATACTTCTTTTCTTCAGCATCAAGGTTTACCTTTCCTAAATCGGGAGCTTCTATGTCCAGCATTTCTCTCACTTGGGCAAGTGTCTTAGGACCATCTTTACCCGCACCAGGGATATCTGTTGCTTCAGGCATATTAATAACAGCATACATTTTTACTGGTTTTTCTTTACCTTTTACCGTAACCGCTGGCATTTGTTCCACTGTTATATGTTCTTGCACCAGTAAATAGGTATTTTCAGTAATAAGAATATCAGTACCTAATGGTTTATTGAGAGATTCTGTTCTAGAAGCAAAGTTTACAGCATCTCCAATACAGGTGTATTCCATTCTTTCAGAAGAGCCAATTTGCCCTGCAACAACAGGACCAGTATTTATACCACAACCAATTTTGATAATTGGTTTTTTATCTCCACCACGGCCCTTATTAAAATCGATCAAAGCTTGCCTCATCATAAGAGCAGCTCTTACACAATTTAAGGCATCAAGTTCAGGGCTCCCTGCAGAAACAGGAGCTCCCCAAATGGCCATTATGGCATCTCCAATATATTTATCAACTACACCACTGGTTTTATTTACACAATCAACCATACGTGTCATATAATCGTTTAGAAATTCAACAACTTCAAAAGGTTCCAGTTTTTCTGATATAGAAGTAAAAGAACGAATATCTGAAAAAAAGATAGTGGCATGTTTTGTTTCACCACCAAGTGTTAACTCCCCTTTTAAAGCCTTCTCTGCAATGTCTTTGTTTACAAAGTGGCCAAAAGTATCTTTTAAGCGTTCTCTTTCTGCTAATCCTTTACTCATTTTCACAAAGCTTTCAGTTAACACCCCTATTTCATCTTGGGATTTACCTTTTAACTGAATATCATAATTTCCTTTTTCAATTTCTTCAGAAGCGTTAGTTAAATTACGCAAGGGATTACTTATTGATTTTGAATAAAGCCAGATAAACAGAACAGATATAAACAAAACAGCAAAGGTAAGCCAAATATTACGGACTGTTGTTGCGGTCACTCCTTCGAGGGCAGATTCTTTTTCAATTTGGGTCAGAACACCAATATCACCTATAGATAATTTATAATACGCTCCAAAATATTGTTTTTCATCTGCATCGTTATAAATTATCTGCCGGTTTTCATCATTATTGTTTCGCATTTCTGTAATAAGGGGATGATTTGCTAAATTTACCCCAGAACGAACTAACTCAAAGTCCGGATGAATAAGTAAGTCTCCAGAATCATTAACCATAAAGGATTCATTCACAGAACCGGTCCCAAAAGTTTCAGTTAGATTATCTGCAGATAAGAAAATTGCCACTGTTTGATCCAAGCCATTTTCTTTCCAGGGATACATAAACACCAAAACGGGCAAACCAAAAGTAGAAGCAGCATTTAAAGCAAAGGTTTCGCCCTGTTCAGACCTTCTAATCTTTTCAGTATTCATTTCTAAAAATTGATTAATTAAAGAAGTATCAATTTCGTTGGACAAAAAAAAGCGATTGTTTATTAAATTACGATCCCCTGGAATTATTACTGCCCCAATATTTTGATTACGTTCAAAAAAGAAAGCTGATGCTTGTCGAGAAAGTGCCCCAGAAGAGCCAGCAGCATTTAACATATCCAGTAACAAAAATACATTAGACCGAATCGTAGAGATTTCTGACTCGGCAGCTTTTGCAGAACGTGTATTTACAATACGATTATTATCTTCTGCAGTAACCCGAACATCTGTACTTACAAAATAACTAACTAAAATTGTGATGGATCCAAGAGAAAGAATAACAAGAATAGAAATAATTAAGACAAGCTTAAACCCAATAGGATATCTTATATAGGAATTTTCGTTTTTCACATTTTCTCACTTTTTATATGTATACCATTTATTATAACAAAAAGAAAAGAGGAAATCCTGAATTTAACGATAAATTAATAAAATTTTATAGAAAAACAGTGATAAAAGAACTCTTGTTACCACTGTTTTTTATAGAGCTTACTTTAAAAGATTATATTGCAGAAAGAATAGGATCTAAGTACGGTAGAGAAAGAGATTCTACATCTCCCTTATCTATAGCACTTGCAATTTGGCTTTCGATAGGTAATTTTGCAACTACAGGAATACCGTACTTTTTGGCAATAGAATCAATTCTACTTTCACCAAATACATGGATTTCTTCATCACAATGTGGGCATTTTACATAGCTCATGTTCTCTACCAAACCAAGTACTGGTATATGCATCATATCAGCCATTTTTACCGCTTTTTCTACAATCATACCAACCAATTCTTGGGGACTTGCTACAACAATAATACCGTCGACTTTTAAAGACTGAAAAACGGTAAGAGGAACATCTCCTGTTCCTGG
>CALNCH010000049.1 GCA_937875245.1 uncultured Spirochaetaceae bacterium | reverse complement strand
GATTCATAATGCCTGTCAAATCATCAGTGTAAGAATAGTCTGTTAACTGTTCTGCTTTTTTCTTTAACTGTTCAGTTTCAACTTGTTTTACTGAATAATGAATAACAGATGCTAAACTTGAAGAAATAGCACCAAAGAGGGTTGCATAAATTTGCATATCAGCATGCCCTGGATCCAATACAGCATAACCATAAACTATTTCAGCATTATAAATGGGAAAAATCACTCTTTCTTTTCTATCATTATAGGGCACTTCTTCTGGTAAAATATTTTCTGCCAAATTGAAAGCTATATCATTTTTAAAGCAAGCATAATTTTCTGCAATATCATAGGCCATAAACAAAAAGGCTTTGGAAGGTAATTCAAACTCAGAAAAGCTATAATGCACAACAGGATGGGTGTACATGCAAAGGGCAAAGGATTCTATACCTAATTGAACAAGATGATTTTTAAGTTTTTGTTTAAAAACATCTACTGATATTGTGGTATTAATATCTTGTAAGAATTGTCTAACCATACCAAGATAGGCAATAAGTGCTTTATAGTTTCTTTTATCTTGTAAGTTAAAATCTGCTTTTCGAGGAACATGTTGTCCCTCTCCATCGGTGTAATCCCAAAACATATTTCCTTTCTCTATACAACCACAACTTTGTCTATATCGAGTTTTACAGGGCAGTTGAATATCGGAAATATCATTTGGATTTTGAAGCAATGTATAAGCTTGTTTTGCGGCCTCATATCCTTGATCAAATAAATTTTGATTTACGCTGGTAATAGAAGGCGTATATGTTGCACTATCAATAGTATCATCGAACCCAGTGACGAATACTTCCTGGGGTACTTGCACATGAGCTTTTTCCAAATAATCTAAAACTATAGTAGCTAATCTATCCTCAGCACACACAAAGACATCAGGTAACTCATTTTGGGTTCGAAAATAAGACTGTAATACTAAATCGCTATTTGCTTCATTATAACTAACATATCTAATTGAAGAGGTCTCTTCTATCTTATACTCTTGTATTATGTCTTCAAAGGCTTCTAGCCGGAATTTCACATCTTCTGAAGTTGGAGTAAAGGTAACTAAAACTAGTTTTTTACACTTATGTCTTGTAATTAAATGTTTTAGTAATTCTCTGAAAGCTTCCTTTCCCTTTACGGTAACAGAAGAATACCCCTCTATTTTTTCACCAATACTTACAATAGGAATAGGGTGCCAGGAAGCAAACTGTTCTACCAATTCATCTTTTGTAACAGTAAACAACTGGGTAGTACTCAATACTATTAATACATCCAGATTTTTTTCCGTAAAAAGAGATGTGAGAGTGTTGTATTGGTATTCATAAGGACCTTGATTCCAATTTCGAGAACGAGCAGGAAATACAAAACACTGAAGGTTATGACTGGTGCAAAAGGAAGAAACTCCTGTCACAATAGGAGATGTATAATCTGGTTCAAAGGAACTTACTAATAATCCTACTCGTTTTCTGTTTTGTTTCATAATCAACTATTTTCTAAATGAATCTGGAGTTAATGCACTTTCTACAATTTTTTGAACTTGGGGAGGAATTAATCCTTGTTCTTCTCTTGATAATCCTGCAGTTGGTATAGCCGGATGAATCGTTAATTTTATATGAGTTGAAGCAAAATGTTTTTTTTCTTCATACATTCTCCAAGTACCATCAATAGTTACCGGAACAATAGGTACCCCAGATCTAAAAGCTAATTTAAAACTTCCCTGTTTAAATTCTGCAACTGGACCGCCTCTACTACGTGTTCCTTCGGGAAAAATAACAAGGGAATAGCCTTCCTTTATTTTTTCTGTTGCCTTTGCCATGGCTTCCACAGACTGTCTTCTATCTTTTCTGTCTAAGAATGTACATTGCATCATCTTCATCCAACCAGATAATACAGGAACCTTTAGTATCTCAATCTTTGCAACAAAAGCTTTTGACTTTTCTATAAAACCCAATAACAGGGGAATATCCATAAGGCCTTGATGGTTAGCAATAAACACCACCGCAGTGTCTTGAGGAATATTTTCTTCCCCATGTACTTCTACTGTACTGCCCAATTTATTGATACACATTTTTCCCCAACTTAATACTCGAGGAACAACATAGGAATCACGTCCTTCTACATCACCTGCTTCATCTAATTTTTTTACCAATTTTAATTCTTTACGGCTAGATATTAGGTACCAAACTAATACCACAACAGCCTTTATTGTTTTAAACATAAGAACCTCTTAAATATTAACTGAACCATTATACAATAGTTTTTTCCTTTTTTACTAGTAAATAAAATTGGTATGTTATGAAAAAAAAGACCCACTTAACAGTAACACTGAAAATGGGTCAGGAATCACGGAACGAGTAATTTTTCAACTACCGTACTTTATTCAGAAAAAGCTAATCTTTATTCATGAAAAGCTTTTCTTATAGCTTAATTCTATATTCAAACCTATTGTAAGTCAAGTTTTTTTTATAAATCTTTAGGTCCAAAAGCCCCTGGAAGTAATTCTGTACTAGTAGTTTCTTGTATTATTCCATGCAAGTTTCCTAAAGCTACAGGAAAATTTTCTCCACCTAATTCAAATATTACTTGACGGCATGCCCCGCAAGGAGAGCAGCCCTCAACTGTATCTCCTACAATGGCTAAACGTAGAAAATCCTGAGGTTTATAGCCTTGGGAAAGGGCAGAAAAGAAAGCACTTCGCTCCGCACAGTTTGATAAACCATAAGAAGCATTTTCTACATTACAACCATGAATTATCTGCCCATCTTTAGTTTCTAATGCGGCCCCAACTTTAAAATGAGAATAGGGCACATAGGCTTTTTCTCTTGCTTTCTTTGCTTCTTCCATTAATTCTTGGACTGTCATAATACCTCCTTATAAACTCCCTGTTAAGGGCGTGCCATGGATGGCACGAATATTAGTTTT
>CALNCH010000048.1 GCA_937875245.1 uncultured Spirochaetaceae bacterium | reverse complement strand
TGAGAGCAAGCTGGGGCCGTGTGGGTAACAGTCAGATTGCAAATGCTTATGGATCTTATGATACATTCAACCCTGAAATCTACGGAAATACTGGCGGTACTGTTTACAGCCAAGCTGGGAATCTAAATTTAGGTTGGGAAACCGCAGATCAAACCAACGTAGGACTTGACCTTGGATTTTTAAATAACCGCATATCATTGGAAGCCAATTATTACCACAAAAACCATAGGGAATTAATCTTGGCAGTTCCCCAAACTCCATCGAAAGGTGTTCCAGGAAACTCGATTCTTATGAATGTGGGAGCTATGTACAATAAAGGTTTTGAGTTTGCATTAAATGTAAGAGCCGTGGAAAGAGAAAGCTTCAAATGGACGACTTCATTGAACTTCTCAACCAATAAAAACATGGTTACTGAATTGGACAATGAGGGAAGACCATTGATTGCAACTACTGCTGGGCTGGAAACCACTAGTATTACAGAAGTTGGAAAATCTGCAGCACAAATTTATGCAGTGCCAACAAATGGGGTTAACCCAGAGAACGGAAGAAGAATATTCATCAATAAAGAAGGAAAAGAAGTTCAATATGTTCACAATGCACCGAATTCAGGGGGAGTATTTTCATATTCATACTTGGATGGTAGCAGAGCAAGTGGGGTAGCCGGTGATGCAATAGCATTAGGCAATACCTTGCCTACTTATTTTGGTGGTTGGAACAACAATTTCCAATTCGGTAGTTTTGATGCAACCTTAAACTTCACTTTCTCAGGAGGTAATTATATCTACAATGGAACAAGAGCAGGTCTTCGAGACCAACGTATTTGGAACAATTCAGTTGATATGTTAAATGCCTGGACACCTGATAATAGAAATTCAGATGTACCTAGAGCAGTTTATGGGGATAATATTTCCAATGGATCTGCCTTTGCTATTCAGTCCAATATAGAAAAAGGAGATTTCTTGAGATTACAGACTGCTTCTTTAGGCTATAGACTTCCAAGTACTTTATTTGGAAACTCTGGAATCTCTTCATTAAGAGTATATGCATCTGTAAACAACGCCTTTTTAATCACAAAATACACAGGTGTAGATCCTGAGATTTCATCAAACGGTGATGGAAATTTAAACTCAGGAGTTGAGCGTAACTCCATTCCTAATGGACGTACATTCACTTTTGGAATTAACCTTGGCTTTTAATTGTAGAAATTATGAAAAGACTTAAAATCAAAAATAAATTAGCGGCGATTCTGATATTAACGCCACTTGTATTCAGCAGTATTTCTTGTAAAAAAGATTTTCTGGAATTAGCCCCTGAACTATCAATCCCTGTTGATGTAGCATGGTCTTCAGTGAAAAGGATTGAAGCTCAAGTAATAGGGACTTATTCATCCATTAAAAACGGACAGTTTTATGGAGGTAGGTATTTGATCTATAATGATATTCGTTCAGAAGAGTTTACTAATCAAAGAGGAAACAATGTAACTGGTTATTCAACATACCAATTTAGTAATGACCAAACGGATAGTTATGTAGCTGATTTCTGGATTAGAGGTTATTTAACAATCAACCGTGTAAACATTTTCTTAGAAGATGTCGAGAAAGTTAGTACTGAAATCTTGTCTGAAGAGAAGAAAAAACAATTTATAGGGGAAGTAAAATTTATACGTGCTCTTACTTATTATTCTTTGATTCAATTGTTTGCAAAACCATATGCTGCAAACAATGGTACAGGAGTTGGTATCCCTCTGCGATTATTAGCTGAGAAAAACCAAGAGCACAATGATTTAGCTGCAAGCCCTGTGAAAGATATCTATGCACAAATTCTTAAAGATTTAGAGGATGCAGAAAATTCAGTGCCAGAAGCCAATGCAGGAAAAACGAGAGCTCACAAAAATGCTGTAATCGCTTATAAAACTCGAGTTTATTTAGCAATGAAGGATTATCCAAAAGTAATAGCAGAAGCGAATAAAATAGTATCTGCCAATGCACCTTTCAAATCAAGTTCAGGAGCGAGTCATGAACTTGCTGATGATATCGCTGCAGTATTCACCAACTTCTCTATCAATGAAAGAATTCTAAACTTTCCATTCGAAGCTACAAATGCTCCAGGCACACAAAACCAATTGGGATTTTATTACAATGAAGGAAACATTGAATATT
>CALNCH010000047.1 GCA_937875245.1 uncultured Spirochaetaceae bacterium | reverse complement strand
AATCTAATTCCTGTGTTTCCGACTTTTGGTTCTAGGGTAAGCCCTTTGGAACAAATGCCCCCTAGTTTTTCCACATCAAAAAGTGTGGCATATTCAGTTCCATACCCAAAGGTACCAGAGGCTGCAATAACCGGATTTTTAAAAGATATTCCTGCAATATTTACTGATAAATCTGCCATTATTGTCTCCCAAATTGCAAAATATCACCCCTAAACACTGGGCCATCTTTACAACAGCGTTTATTTCCTTCAGTAGTGGTAATTGTACAACCTAAACAAGCGCCAACTCCACAAGCCATTCTGCGTTCCATACTTAACCAGCACGTAATACCAGCAGTTTCACAAACCTTTTGGACATAGGCTAACATCGGTTCTGGGCCACAAGCGTACACTACGGTATATCCTTTTTCTGCAATGGTTTTTTCTGTAAAAACAGCAGGTAACATTCCTTTTACCCCTACGCTTCCATCATCTGTAGTAATAAATATCTTATGGGCTTTTAAATGTTCTAAACCATAACTGGTATTCTTAAAACAAGCATAAAAATCATAAGAAGAAGAAACTAAAGAAGTTGCAAAACCAGCTACTGGAGCAACTCCAATTCCTCCTCCAATAATTGCAATTTGAGGGTTTTCCACAGAAACAGGTTTTGGAGTATCAGGAAGAGGAAAAACGTTTCCAACAGGACCGGTTACATCTACTAAGTCTCCTGTTCTTGTTCCACAAAGTTGCTGAGTTCCTTGTCCTTTTTGTAAAATTAAAAACTCTACAGAAGAAAACTTCTGCCCTTCAGAAATGTATTCTGAACTTACTTGATATACACTAATGGGACGTGCTAGTAAGGTTTGAGAAGGTCTTGAGCGAAGCATATAAAATTGCCCGGGAAGAGGAATAGATTCTTGGCCATAAACCAAGGGAATTTCAATTTTTACAGAGTAAATGTCAGGTCGTATTTCAGAACAATGGGTTACCTTTCCTGTGGTATAAGCGGCTTTTGTACTCATTTTATACCCAATAAAGATGCTGCATTTAATAAATCTGCCTTTCCTTCTTTTGCTGCCTTTTCTGCAGATGCAACAATGTCATTTAAGGTAAGAGAGCCGGCTTCTTTTTTGGCAGCAATATTTTCATCTTTTTTCCAAGCACATAAAATACCCCGAGAAGAGTTTACAACTCCACCAGCTTTATCTAACAAGGTAGCTGCAATACGGGCGGCTCCACCTTGAGCTCCGTATCCGGGAATTAAGAAAAAGATATTTGGATATGTATCTCGTAAAGCACGAGCATCACTTTCTTCGGTACAACCGACAACTGCACCAAAAGGAGCACATTCTGCACCTGGATACAAATGAGCATATTTCTCTGCTATAGAAAGTAATTCTGAGCCAACGTGGTCTAAAACGTAGCCCCCTTTTGCAAGCTCTTGTTTTTCGATATCAACCATACCGGGATTAGAAGTTCGTAATAAAACGAAAGCCCCTTTTCCACCCTTTTCAGGGGAAATATATTCGGTAAAGGGAGCAAGGGTATCAAATCCCATATACGGATTTAACGTGATTATATCTGCTTCAAAGTCTCCGGTAAAATGGGCTTTTGCATAGGCTTTTGCAGTATCTGCAATATCACCTCGTTTTATGTCAGCGATAACTGGAACCCCAGAAGCTTTTATGGCTTTAAGGGTTTTTACATAGGTGTCTAAACCTGCAAGTCCCATGGCTTCGTAATAAGCAATTTGCACTTTAAAACAAGCAGAATAAGGAGCTGTTGCTTCAATAAGTCCTAAATTGTAGGCAAGAACTGCTTGGGAAGGACTGTCATACTGCGATAATACTTCTGGTGGAAGATAGGAAGAATCAGTGTCTATCCCTGTACAAAGGGGACCTTTTACTTTTACTGCCTCTTGTAGGCGACCCATGGCAAACAATGTATTCATACAAAAAGTGTACCATAGGCAAGCCTATAATTTCAACGGGAGGCAAGCAAGAGATTTACTTATACAATGATTTTAACCAAGTGCCAAAGAGTGTAACCCAAATCTGACATTCTGGTTGAATAATTGCAGGGTAATTATCTGGTGCTGTTTCTTCTGAGGCTAATGCTAATCCGTGTAACCCTTTTGCAAAGATATGCAATTCAAGAGGAATCTTGTTTTTTCGCAATTCAGTAGCAAAAAGAAGAGAGTTTTCCACAGGTACTGTTTCATCTGAATAGGTATGCCACATAAAAGTAGGTGGCACATCAGAAGAAACATGCTTTTCCAAACTCAAAAAATCTGGAGAAACAGTACTGGTACCCAAGACATTTTGAATAGAACCTTTATGAGCAAATTCTCCAGCAGTAATTACAGGATAGCAAAGCAGTAAAGCATTTGGTTTTACCTGTTCACTTTTTAAATGCAAGTATTCCTGAACCATTTGATTTTTCCAGTAAACACCTACTGTGGCGGCCAAATGCCCTCCTGCAGAAAAGCCCGCTACTACAATTTTATCTGGATCTACATTCCATTCTTCTGCCCTGCTTCTAATTAAAGCAATTCCTTGGCAAGCGTCTAAAAAACTTGCAGGAAAGCAGATAGGACGGTCAGGGTCTTCTACAATACTGTATCGAAGTACGCAGGCATGAAAACCTAGTGCATTCATTTGAATGGCAATTGGCTCAGCTTCTCTTGGTGATAAATGTTGATAACCACCTCCTGGACAAATTAAAACTAAAGGTCTTTTTCTAGTGGGTTCAATTTGGGGATAATTATCTAAAATATAAGTAGTTAGTTTTGGTTGAAAACCATTGTTGTTGATTTTTTCTGCATATGGAACAGATAAATCGATTGTTGTATGTATCATACATAAAATTATATTATGTATTTTCAAAAAAAACTATTGACCTTTTTTGTGTTACTGTTTATAGTAACATTATAAAACGTTTCTACTAACAGAAACATCTTTACTTGGAGGAATTATTATTTATGAAAAAGGGTATTGCTTGTTTAGTAAGTTTATTAGTTGGTATCTCACTTCTTAGTGCAGGCGGAGCAAAAGAAGAAAAGTCTAACGATGGAAAAGTTAAAATTGGTATTGCAAAAATTGTACAACACGTTGCATTAGATCAAATTGAACAAGGTGTTATTGATGTTATTACAGAAGAAGGTATTGATGCTACTTTTGATTTGCAAAATGCTAACGGAGATGTAAATACCGCCGCTCAAATTGCAAATAAATTTAAGAATTCTAAAGTTGATGTAGCAGTTGGAATTGCAACTCCAGTTGCAATAGCTTTAGCAAATACTATTAAAGATGTTCCTGTTGTTTTTGGTACCGTTACAGATCCTATTGGAGCTGGTTTAGTAAGTTCTTTAGACAGAGGGGAAGGAAACGTAACGGGAATGAGTGATGCAATTCCTACAAAAGAACACATTGCTTTATTCAAAGAAATTGCAGGTATTAAAACCTTAGGCTATATTTATACTAGTGGTGAAGCAAATTCTATTTCATCATTAAATCTTGTAACAGAAGGTTGCAAACTCGCTGGAATTGAACTGGTAACACAATCAATTACCAATTCATCTGAAGTAAAACAAGCTGCAGAAGCTATTGTTAATCGTGTTGATGGTATTTATCTTACTACCGACAACACCGTGTTCAGTGCTTTATCTGCTTTAGTTCAAGTTTTTTCAAAAGCTAAAAAACCAATTTTCAGTGGTGACGTTACAGGAGCTATGGAAGGTGGCTGTATGATAGCAAGTGGATTCAACTACTACAAAGCTGGTCGTGCAACAGGTGAAATGGTAGTATCCATTCTAAGAGGTACAAAACCAGCAGATTTACCAGTAAGATTTATGACTGAAGCTTCTGATAGTGACTTGTTATTCGACTTAGACGCTGCAAAAAATTGTGGAATTACCATTCCTGCAAAATATCTGGATCAAGCAAGTATGATTTATCAAAACGGAACACTAACTAAAAAATAGTTACTTATTAAGGTTGCAATTACTGCAAGCCCTTATTGTCTCGGAGATAAATTAATTCTGGGCGGTATTCAAAGTGCATAGTATCCCACAATGCCCACTTACCGCCCCAGATAAAGCCGTGTTTTTCAAACACTTGAACTACTTGATCTGGTGGCATCCATCGACGAGAAAGAGGGATTAACATCCATTTGTCATTCCACTCACTACTCCATTGCCAATACATATTTTTGCTATTCCAACCCTTTGGAAGTACATCAATAGCAATTCCCCAACTATGAAAACTTCTTGATTCTGTTCCTTCAATATCCCGCCAAGCATATCCATGCACTTCAGATAACTGGGCAACAAAATATTGGACGGTGCCATCTATAGGAGAAATCTTAGCTTTTTTTTCAGTATCCTCTAAAGCATAAATTTCCATTTCTATTTCTTTTAACAGGGGAATAATTACTTCATGACAATTTACTTGTTTGCCTAAAAAACTAGTGGTTTTTATATGCTTTTCTACAGCAACTCTATTTATTCCATCATATAAGGCATCATGAAAAGCCAAAAAATAGGGAGGTTTGGCCGATTGCGTTCCCAAAATTCGATTCCGAGACAAAGCTTCAATTTCTTGGGGACTATAGGCTTCTGGATTTGGAATTGCAGAAGCATACTCATAGTCTACAATCTTTCGCCATTCATTTGCCTTATAATTACTTTTTATGGGTAGTATTCTGCCTTCAGCCCAACGCATTACTTTCCCATTTACAGTAATAATCCAATCTTGAATTTCATAATTATAAAGGGTAGAAATATGAGCTTGGGGATAACTTTTTTCTATGGCAACCAATTCTTTTGGAAGGGAAACCTTTTGGAAAGCCCAAAGGTTAAAACAAAGGCAACAAAGAAGTATTAAAATGCTCTTTTTCATTTTATAATTTGAAATCCTCGTTCCTTTAAGCCTTTTTTAATCTCTGCAATATGATCAAAATTTCGTGTTTCTAAAGTTAATGAAAGGGTACAACTGTTTACATCAGTGTCTTCTCCCCCTCTATCATGATATACCGCAACAACGTTTCCACCTAAGTGAGCAATAATAGAAGACACTTCTACCAATTGTCCTGGCTTGTCCAATAAACTGATATTTACTTCGTAAGAACGACCACTTTTTAATAAGCCTCGGCTTATAACCCGAGATAAAATAGTA
>CALNCH010000046.1 GCA_937875245.1 uncultured Spirochaetaceae bacterium | reverse complement strand
GGCGAACAAAAGGTATTAGAATAAATAGATTAAAAAAATCTGTTTTATGATACGTACCCCTTTTACTGGACAAAAGTAAAAGGGGTATTTTTATGTATTGAGCCTCTTTTGTTAAAATTATAAACTGTTATGCAAAAATCTTTTTTGCATAAGATACAGTTTCCATGGCATCTTTACCATAAAAATCTGCCCCTATCATTTGTGCATATTCTGGAGTTAACACAGCTCCACCAACACAGACTTTTGCATGAGGACATTTTTGTCGGAGCAATTTTATGGTTTCTTCCATTGCAGGAACAGTAGTAGTCATTAGTGCACTTAAACCCACCAGTTCAATATGATTTTTTTCACAGGTCTCTACTACAACAGAAGGTGGGACATCTTTTCCTAAATCGATTACTTCATATCCATAGTTTTCTAATATTACTTTTACAATATTTTTACCAATATCATGAATATCCCCTTCCACAGTTGCCAAAATGATAGGTCCTTTTTTTATTTGAACCGTATTTGTTTTGGCCAATTCAGCCTTAATAACCTCAAAAGCAAAGGAAGCGGCTTCTGCACTCATAAGTAACTGCGGTAAATATATTTTTTTCTGTTCAAAGGCTTTTCCCACGGTATCAAGTGCGGGTATCAGGTGGTTTTCCACAATAGCCATTGGAGGTACTGTTTCTAACAGTCTTGCAGTTAAGTCAGCAGCTTTTTCTTTTAAGCCTTTTGTAATAGCAAATAAAAGATCTACAGTACTGTCTGAAGAAGAACTATTTGAAACATCTTTTTGAGGAGAAGTAGCAGGAGAAACTACCTTTGCAGAAGAAGTGTCTACCTTCCAATCTTCTATAAACTGAATGTAGTTTAAGCAATTATCATCAAAGCCCCGCAATGTACAGTAACTGTAATAAGCTTTTTGCATTTCTAGGCTTGAAGGATTCATAATTGCTGCACTCAGACCGTTTTCCATAGCCATAGTAAAAAAAGCAGAAGTAATAACTTCTCGACAAGGCAAGCCAAAAGAGATATTTGAAACACCTAAAATAGTGTTTCCCTGCAATTTATGAGTAATATAGGATACTGATTCTAAGGTTGCCTTAGGAGATTTTTGATCTGAACTTACCGCCATTGCTAAAGGATCGATGATAATATTTTTTTTATCTATACCAAAGTCAGTGGCTTTTTTGTAGATTTTTTCTGCAATCCTAATTCGGCCTTCACTGGTTTCAGGAATACCTGTTTCATCTAAGGTAAGAGCTACTACAACACCACCATATTTTTTAATCAATGGAAAGATTTGGTTCATCACTTCTTCCTTCCCATTAACAGAGTTAATAAGAGCTTTTCCATTGTATATTCGTAACGCTTTTTCCATGGCTTCCACATTGGAGGTGTCTATTTGCAATGGTAAATCAGTAACAGTTTGCAACTCCTTAATAACTGCTACCATCATTTCTGTTTCATTTATCTCAGGTAATCCCACATTCACATCCAAGATATGAGCACCTTTTTCTTGTTGAGTTAAGGCTTCATTCAATATGTAGCCCATATCTTTATTACGCAAGGCATCTTTCAGCTTCTTTTTTCCCGTAGGATTAATTCTCTCTCCAATAAGAACAGGTTTTTGATGTCCGTAAATGGGCATTTGACCAATTTTTACAGACTTAGTATTAGAACAAACTACACAAGAATTTTTTTCTGCAGGGGCGGTAAAAGGAAGAGAATACACCGTATCTACTAGATTACGGATGTAGTCTGGATTCGTTCCACAACATCCTCCCAAAACATGAACTCCCATCTCAGCCATTTCTTTCATAGTTGAAGCAAAAAGAGCTTCATCAACATCGTACATAGTTACCCCATTTACAGACTTAGGTAATCCGGCATTTGGTTTAACTAGAATAGGCAAAGATGTCTGAGAAACTAAAGAAGGAATTATTTCTTTCATTTGTATAGGACCTAAACTACAGTTCATGCCCAAAGCACTAACTCCAAGCCCTTCCAAAATTGCTGCCATTTCTGTAGCAGTAGAACCGGTAAGCAATCTTCCATCGGCATCGTATACATTAGACGCTATAATTGGTATTTCTATCCCTGTTTTTTCCATAGCTTCTTTAATACCTACTATACAAGCCTTGGTTTCATAACAGTCATTCATGGTTTCAACTAAAACTAAATCTACTCCTGCCTGTAATCCCAAGGTAGCAACTTCAGTAAATAACCTTACGCAATCTTCAAAATCCAAGTCTCCCAGTGGTTTTAGTAATTTACCACAAGGACCAATATCCAAAGCAACAAAATGAGGTGCTTTTACCGGATCAAAAGCCCTTGTTCTTTGTATTTTTGGTAACAAAGGACTGTTCTCTTCTACCATTTTTTTTGCCCACTGTGCATTTTCTACAGCGGCACTAATAATTTCAGGTAGTTTTTCTCCAAATTTAAGAGAATTAGCTCCAAAGGTATTGGTATTTACAATATTTGACCCACTTAAAAAATAGGAAGCATGAAGACTTACGATTTCATTAGAATGAGTAATATTCCACATTTCTGGAAGTTCTCCTGGTTTTAATCCCATTTTTTGCAAAACAGAACCAGTGCCTCCATCAAAAAACAAATATTCTTTTCCTAACAAATCTGTAAAATTCTTCACTTTATTTTCCTTTTTTCCAGCCAATAAAAGCGGTAACTGATTTTTCTGGAGCCATAATCAAGCTATTCATTAATGTAAGTCCAATTTTTTCCGGACGCAAGGTAGCAAAAATCTGTTTTTGTACCTCTAAAGAAACATCTCCGTATCCTGGACTAAATCGAGGTTGAACCCTTGCCCCTTCTTTTTCTGCTTCCAGCCTTATTTCATCATTGATACTATCCACAAAACTTTCTATAAACATAGCCCCTGTTGCCTGTAAAACGCTGGCATAGACTACATCTAATTTTGAGTATTTTTGAATTAGAGAGTCGATTCGAGAACCAATAGTAGCGGCCAACACACTTACTTGAAAACAACCCTGCAAATTGAAAGATAAGTCTTTACTTACAATAGAAATAGGACCTATTTGTAAGTCATTTTCTGTTTGAACTAAAGAAAAAGTTTGTACTATTTTTTTGGGAACTACATACTGTTCAGATTCTACAATAGCTTTACTAACCAACTCATAAAGGGCTGACTCTTTCTTTTTAATAGCTTCAAAATCTAATAGCTCTTTTTGAGGAAAGCCTAAATACCGGAAAACCTCTTTTTCAACTGGTAGAATAGACAAGATTTAGTCCTTTTATGATAGCAAATATGAAAGATTCTTTTTAATTTCAGAAGCTACATAGGGGTTGTTCATAGAATATACGTGAATACCATTTATCCCATTAGCCAATAAATCAATAATCTGATCTGTCGCATAGGCAATTCCTGCCTGAGTCATGGCATCGCTATTATCTCCCCATTTATCAACTATAGCCTTAAAGCGTGGAGGCAAAACACTGCCAGAGAGCTTACAAATGCGAGCAATTTGTTTACCCTTGGTTACCGGCATAATACCCGCAACGATAGGAACTGTAATCCCCTTTTCTCGAATTTTATATAAATAGTTATATAGAATAGTATTGTCAAAAAACATCTGAGTGGTTAAAAACTGGCAGCCTGCATCTACCTTCTTTTTTACATTATCGATATCCACTCGAGAATTATCTGATTCAGGATGCCCCTCTGGATAACAGGCACCACCGATACAGAATTTCCCAGAAAAAGCTATTTGAGAAGCTAAATCACTAGCATGTTGATACTCCAAATGATCAGTATTCATTCCTTCTGGAATATCTCCACGCAACGCTAATATATTTTCTATTCCCTCTTTTTCTAATTGGGAAAGCTTTTTTTCTACCATTTCTTTTGTAGAAGAAATACAAGTTAAATGTGCTAAAGCGGTAACCTGATATTGATTTTGAATTGTTGAGGCAATAGAAACAGTATGCTCACTTGTTCCCCCACCTGCCCCGTAAGTGACACTCATAAAAGAAGGTTGTAAAGTACAAATTTCTTTTACTGCATTTGCAACCGACTCAAAAGTAGCCTCGGTTTTTGGTGGAAAAACCTCAAAAGAAAGACTAGGTTTCCCTGATGAAAGGATATCAGAAATCTTCAATGTAGTACCTCTAAACTTCAGTATATATTCACTTTTTAAGCATGTATTCTTTTTTGACTATATACTGTTTAGCAATTCCTTTCAACCAAACATATTTACATTTGTCCTAAAAATAATTGAGCAACAAAAGATATAACTACTACTAACAAAGAAATATTAAACCAAGGTAGCATTGGGTTTGTATTTATTTCAACAAGCCGTTCAGTCCAGAGAAGGTGATAGTGCTAACGGTTTTTGAGATAATTTCGATAGGTTGAGATTTGCCGGAGATGAACCAATTATGATAGACCGATAGCATCCCTGCAAAAACAAAGTCTATGGCCATGTCAAAATTTTTTTCTTCAATACCACTTTGTTCCAAAAATGATGTTTTGATTTTTAGCTTTAGTGCCGCAATAATCTTTTGAGTAATATTTGCATTATATCCACTTTGCATTAAGAATCCATAAAAATCCGTGTCGTGGTTAATAATTGCAGTTAGCTTTTGAAAGAATGCATATGGATTACGAGCAAGACTCTCAAAGTCCTCATCCCTCAAGGTCTCGGTTAGCGTAGCTACAAGCTCATTCTCTATTTCGTCTATGAGCTGATATACTCCAGCATAGTAATTATAAAAGGTTTTACGATTAATAATTGCCTTGTCTGATATATCTTTAATGGTGATCTTGTTGATGTCCTTTGTCGAAAGCAACTCGGCAAAGGCGTTGCGTATTGCCTTTTTTGTTTTTATGACACGGAGATCAACCGTTGTTTTATTACCCATTTTTCACCCTTTGTGTTACTTATTACTCAAAGTATGGAAAAAGTAAGGAGTAATACACAGACAAAGGAAAGTTAGTCCATTACTCTATTTCCAAAATGTATTATATTACACATATGTTGCTTATATCAACATACGGAGAAACATGAAAAATAACAATTTCGATATACAAATAGAAAGCCTCATTGTATTTGTGGCCGAAGATATACTGCGGTCCGCCGGGATGCAAAGTGAAAGACAGTATTTGCACCATGGAACTGTCACCTGCTATGAACATTCGGTAAGAGTTGCATATATGAGTGCCTATATTGCTTTAAGACTGTGTCTACCTGTAAATATGAGGAGTCTGCTACGGGGTGCCCTTTTACATGATTATTTTTTATATGACTGGCATGAGACTGATAAAAGCCATAGGTTTCACGGCTTTATACACGCAAAACGTGCCCTTGAAAAAGCAAGCCTGGATTTTGAGCTAAGCGAAATGGAACAGGATATTATTTCTAAGCACATGTTTCCTTTGAATCCTAAACCACCAAAATACTTAGAAAGCGTTGTCGTTTTAGTGGCAGATAAGATATGTGCAATCAGTGAGCTTTTGTATGGGCGGTAGTGCTTAAGCCTTCCTTTTTGTACCACTAGGATAAACTTATAGCTATTTTACCAAGTAAGAAATCAATTATATTTATATGTGCAATACTATTTCTAGAATAATCAAATCCACATCATAAAAGGGTCTAATTTTGCTTAAATATCGTTCTCTTTTTATATACAGTGTTATCATCTCCAACCTGATATA
>CALNCH010000045.1 GCA_937875245.1 uncultured Spirochaetaceae bacterium | reverse complement strand
CGCATATTTATGCCCTTTTGACAAGGACAGGACTCCTGCTTTCCTGCCTCCGGTCTTTTCTCTTATCATATTCCACTATTTATATATTTTCTACTTTTATCTACTTTAGAAAGTGTGTGCAAAAAAAGATTGTTTTTACGCTTCTGTTTATCGTAATGGTAAAGAAATTACAGAACCTATGGATTCTGATATCAACACCATAGCTAATTTGTTGGATCCTGAAGAACAGGTTATGGCTATAGGTCGTGATGCTGAATATTTTAGAGAATTTGCATACTATTAGACCAAACCAAGATATTATTACTTTTCCCAAAACGGATTCTGGTGTTGCCGAATCCTTATTAGACATTGGAAATCAACGTTTTTTAAATAAAGAAAAAGGCCTCCAAGAATATGAAGGCCCTGTTTATATTAGAAAAAGTGAAGCAGAATTATCCTTGGAAAAGTCCAGATAAAGCACTTAAGTTCTGACTTTCCGCAGCAGCTTTGTTTTCAGACTGAATAGCATTAAATACTTCTTGTCTAAAAACTTTCACATCCTTTGGTGCTTCTACTCCAACCTTTACTTGTTCTCCTCTTACTTCAATTATGGTAAGAGTTATATCTTCCCCTATTTTAATTTTTTCATTGATTTTTCGAGACAATATTAACATGTATGGCCACCTTTTTTAACAGTGGATAAAATATCATGTTTTGTTTGCCACCTATTGTCATTCAAAATTACTTGTTTGGCTTTATCATTTTTTTTATTAATAATTACGGGTCCCTGTAAATTTGCTGTCACAGAACCACCAGAACTTGGAACAGTTACTATTACCATAACTACTACATCAGAAGGGTCTTTTGCTTCAATTTCTTCTAAAGCCACATCGTCAACATCAATTTCATAATCGCTAAAAAAAATAAATGGATCAACCATCAAAAAAGCCAAACCACTTTCTTTAACAGATTGTAACCATAAAAATGGTTTATATTCTGATTCAAGAACTACATAATCAGTAAATTGTTCAAAGCCAAAAAGTCCAGTTGTCATTTGTAATCGAGGTTTACCGTCCATTGACGCAGTGCCCATAGCTTTAGTTTGAATATCCATACATACCTCTATTAATTAAGATAATTAAGCAAGGAATTCTGATACAGTTTTCCTGCTGTACTTATCGTTGCTTGCTGCACATATTCTAACCTTTTCATGTCAGTTATTGCTTTTGTAAAATCTAAATCACCTTCACGAGAAATCATATTGGTAACATTCAGATTATTTGTTTGAGCACGGGCAATATTTTGTTGAGCTCTCTCATATAAAGCACCAGTTTCGGCTAAACGACGTTCTAGGTTTCCTAAGGCATTATCCAAACCACCTAAAACTTTTCCACCTACAGATTCAGTATCTCCACTTATAAGGGAGTCCCTTAAAGCTATTACGGTGTCAAACAAAGATCCACCAGAAACTTGTACTGAATTACCTAAATTATAGGGAGGACGCTGACTTTTGTCTTTTATGATACCTAAATCTTCCAATGTTGTTCCCGTTGAATCTTCTAGCCATAATTGTCGGGCATCAGTTGTTTCCAAGTTTAAACCCTTACTAATTGGATCCAAACTTGCTTTTATAGGTGAACCACTATTATTAATTTTACTGATAATGGCATAGACATTGTCCCCAGCATTTAATTTTATATCAGTTCCATCTACGGTAATGATAGAATCTTCTGTTACCTGATAACCAGTAGCATCCCTTTGTGCAAATAATCTTTGAGATTCTGCCCAGAATATGCTATTACCGTTACGATTTAAATTCATATATGCTTGTTCATCAACTTCAACATTATTTATTGCAATAGAACCATTATATCGTACGTTGGTTATCAGTGGACTTCCGGATCCTTTTACCGGGCCCATTTCCACTTCAAAAGCACTTTGTGTGGTTTTACTTCCTGCAAACAGTGTACTTCCATCAGGACCAACTGCATTTGCATTATTTACTAATTCTTTTAACAATTCATTGACTTCCAAAGACATATTTTCCATATCATCTTTTGTATAAGTTCCATTAGCTCCAGTAACGGCCAACTCTCGAACACGTTGCATAATTTGAACTGCTTGATTAATATATCCTTCAGAAACAGAATACTGATCTGTTATTGTTTTAGCATTTTTTTCAAATTGTTCTACTCGACCTTGGTAAGATTGATATCGTACTAAATGCCCTGCAGCAATAGGATCATCACGAAGGTTTTGAATTCGCTGTTGACTACCCATTTGATTAGTAGCTTTATTTAGGCGAGATTCTTGTAAACGCAAATTATATTGCACATCTGCATTGTTCATATTAGAACTAATTCTTTTCATATCTTACCCCTTAAACACCTAGCTTATTTATTACGGTGTCCAGCATTTCATCGATTACATTAACAAATCGAGCCGCCGCATTATATCCATGTTGAAATTTGATAATATCAGCTAATTCTTCATCTACATTTACACCAGAAATAGAATCTCGGAGTGCTGTTAGATCCGCCATAATTGATGCTTGACTCATCATATTAATTTCTGCTTGCTCACCTTTCAAACCAACATTTGTTACCGATTCAGCAAAATAATCATCAAAGGTCCGTGCTCTACCAATCATTACAGGAGAATTTCGTAACGCTGCAATTTCTAGAGCAGCAGACCCATCTCCAGTTTCTGCAATGCCATTGGTACTAGGATTTGCAGCAGCAACTGAAAGAATATCATTTTTTATTGCATTATTAATTGCCATATATCCTGCTGGATTTAAAACAGGAGCAACCGCATATTCTGCACTACCCTCAACCAAAGAGCTCACTGCGTTTGCTTGATTAAAATCATAAGCATTTTCAGGTCCTGATCCGGCTAAGATACCTGCATATCCACTTAAAAAATATCCAGAATCTTCTACGTGACGAATTACAAAATCTGGATTATTCATATCTGTGGCAGTTGTAGCTTTTAAAACCAATTTGTCATTTCTATCTAAGTAAGCTTTAACTTCACCATTTGAATCGTTAATTCGATTTACTACTGCTTCAACAGTATCTGTAGAATAATAAGGAACATTTATATTACCAGATTTACCTGCTATTGTAATTGTTCCAGTTAGTCCAGTTTGATCTTCAGCTTTTAACTGATTTCCACCAGTCATTCTAAATACATAAGTAGAATCTTCTACACCATCACCATTTCTGTCGTAGTTTCCCATAGTATTTGTAACAAAGGGTTGCTCAACAAAAAAATCTAAGCCAGTAACTCCATTTGCCCCAACTGCATTTTTATGAATATCATTTACTAAATCTGCAAAATTCATTGCCATAGTATTTAAACTTTGTGTTTCATTTCGAACATCAACATCACGAAGTTCAATTAAGGCACCTAAAGAACCACCTGTAATAGTTGCATCTGATTGTGTATCAGCCCATACTACTTTGCTATATCCGTTATTATCTACTGTTGGCACTACTTCAAAATTACGAGCAATTCCACCTTGAACTAAAATACGTCCATCAATATGAACCATAAATTCATCGGAATCTCTGGTATCAGTTGTAATATTAACAAGTTTAGACAACTTTTCCACCATTAAATCTCGACGATCATATAAGTCATTAGGATTATCTCCCATAGCCTCTGAACGTTCGATTTCAATATTAATTTCTGCAATTTGCTTTGAAAAAGTATTAACTTGTTGAACCGTTGCTTCGACATCACCATTTAAAAGAGTTCCTATTCCTGCTAATCCCTGATATCGCTGCTGAATAGAATTTACTAAAGATTCTCCACGAGTAACAATAGCCTGACGGGCTGCTTGAGATTCAGGATATATTGATAATTCTTGCCAAGAAGACCAGAATTTGTCCATGTTAGAACGAATGGAGACATCAGCAGGCTCATTATAAATTTGTTCCAACATAGTGTAATAATTTTCTCGAGTACTCCAATATGATTCAAGATTTGCCTGAGAGGTAATCCTAGAATCTAATAACTGATCTCTAACTCTTTCAATGCTTTCAACACTAACCCCTTGTCCAATTTGTCCAGGAGTACCAGCTCGGGATAAATCTGGGCGATAGAGAGGATCAAAAGATTTTATATGAACACGTTGACGAGAATACCCTTCTGTATCCGCATTTGTAATATTGTGACCAGCAGTACTAATTTGTTGGCTTGCAGCCATAAGGCTTCTTTTACCAATTTCAATTCCTGAAAAACTTGACATAACAAATCTCCTATAAATAGGTATTAAAAACAAGGGATTCTGGCTGAGATTTAAGAATGACGCCAGTGCGTGAATACAAGGTATTTCTTCTTTGAGGTATTACATTGTCAAAAACACCTTGTAAAAAATCTTTAGTAATACGGATATATTCATTAATTGAATCATTTTCAATTTTATTCCAAATTATATTTTCATTCAATAATGATTTTGATAAAGAATTTGAATTTATAAATGAATTAAAATCATTAT
>CALNCH010000044.1 GCA_937875245.1 uncultured Spirochaetaceae bacterium | reverse complement strand
CTCTGTCTTAATTCTCGGTTTCTTCTTCCAAAAGTTGAGCGTTTTTTACTCCAGACACAAATACAGCGAATTCACCCAAGATTTTTGTTCTCTCAGAAAAAATACTATGTACCTGAGTAGCAGACCCCTCCACAATTTCTTCATGTAGTTTAGTAAGTTCTCTACCAACTACAATTCGACGCTCACTATCTATATCGGCAATATCTGCCAAAAGTTTAACAATTCTGAAAGGAGATTCGTATAAAACGAATGCCCATCCTGTTGAAAGCAATTCTCTAAGGCGAGAACGGCGTCTACCAGGCTTTGGAGAAAGGAATCCTTCGAAAATTACTGTTTTTCCACCAGGACCTGCAACGCTTAGTAAGCTTGCAAAGGCAGATGCACCTGGAATAGGAATTACAGTATGACCTGCTTCTCTTGCCATTGACGCTAAAACTGCACCTGGATCACTTATCCCTGGGGTACCTGCATCACTTGCAAAAGCAACAGTCTTTCCTTCGTCCAATATTTTAATAACTTTTTGAGCTGCGTCAGCCTCGTTATGAGAACGACATGAAAGCATTGGCTTACGAATCTCAAAGTGAGTCAAAAGCTGCAAAGTATGTCTCGTATCTTCGGCAGCTATCACATCAACTGATTTGAAAGTTTCGATAGCACGAAACGTAATATCACCTAAATTTCCAATAGGAGTTGCAACTATATATAAACTTGACACAGGTTAAGTATACAATGATTTTACCTCAACTGCAAGTCGTTAGTCTGTCCATTACAGCAGAATGAAATTATCTCAGCGTTGCCCTTATATTTAAGCCCTACTTAATTCTCACTTAATTCAGCGGCCTTGGCACTGATTTTTTTATACATTTCAACAAAGGGTTCTCCAGTTACTTCATTTTTATCAACAGTTTCTGTAATTATATTTACAAAGACAGAACCTGCAACAATTGCATACACATAAGGACTTACTTTTTCTGCCTGTTCCCCATTTACAATGCCAAAACCTCCTAAGAGTTTTGAATTACCTTTGCCAACTTCTTTTAAGAAATTGATAGAATCTTCAGTAATACTTGTTTTACTACCTGTTATACCAGCACGTAGAGCACAGTACAGATATTCATATCCACCTGTACGTATTGACGCAAGCCTTTCAGGACTCATAGAAGGTGCCACTACCGGTATTTGATACAAACCCTCTTTTTTACACTCAAAATCCAGTCCTTCATCACAATCAAAGGGTAAATCAGGAATAATAAATCCCCTTACCCCAGCCTTTTTTCCATCTTCAACGAAATTTTGTATTCCTCTTGCATACGCTAAGGACCCATATGTCATCAAAAATATAGTTATCTGAGGATGTTTCTGGTGAATTGCTGAAATAAAGTCAAAGCCTTCTTGTACTGTGTAACCCCGTTCAAGAACCCTTGAACTGGCAGTCTGTATTGCAGGTCCATCAGCACTAGGATCACTAAAGGGTAGTTGTATTTCTAGAATTTGGGCACCCCCTTCAACAAGTGCATCACTTATTCTTAAGCCAACCTCATCAGAAGGAAATCCTGCTACTTGATGTGCCATTAAAATTCTTTTCATATTATCTCCTACAGTTTTCTTTCCTATTTCATTTCATTATTTTTGACTGATGTATCTCTGTTCCCACTTCCAATCTTTCAAGTTCACTGGCAAGAAACTTTTTCCATTCATCTGGTCTAAAAACAGGAGAGGTAATAAAAATATCTTTATCTCCTCGTCCAGACATGTTTACAACAATTACATCACTAGTACTCATTTTAGGAGCAAGTTTTAATGCCTCTGCTCCTGCATGAGCGCTTTCCAATGCAAATATAAGACCTTCATTTTTGGCGAATAATTTTACTGCTTCCAATACTTCCCTATCACAAGCACTGGTAAACTCTATTCTTTTTTTGTCTCCAAGATCTGCTAATTCTGGTCCGATTCCTGCATAATCAAGACCCGCTGAAATTGATCGAGTTTCTTCTACTTGTCCGTCCTTATTAAGTAAAAATTTGCTTTTGTATCCATGAACTATGCCTGCTTTTCCTTCTCCTGCCATTCGTACGGCATTATTTCCCCTACCTTCTCCAATTCCACCAGCTTCAACAGCTACCAATCTGACTTTTTTATCATCCAGATAGGGTTCAAAAAATCCAATTGCATTGGAACCTCCTCCAACGCAGGCAATAAGTGCTGATACCGTCAAATTTCGTTCAAATACTTGATTTTTTACTTCCTTACCTACAATAGACTGAAAGGTTCTTACCATATCAGGAAAAGGAGCTGGTCCCAAGGCCGAACCTATTAGATAATGAGTATCATTAAAACTTGCAGCCCAATCTCGCATTGCTTCATTGGTAGCATCTTTTAAAGTTTTACTG
>CALNCH010000043.1 GCA_937875245.1 uncultured Spirochaetaceae bacterium | reverse complement strand
GAAAAGAACAATCACTGTTTCTAATTTAGGTTTGATAAAGGTTCCATCTGATATGTATCAGTATGTACAAGTTATGGAAGCAATTTTGTATCCAACTACACGTTGCCCTTATAACTGTAGCTTGTCTTCTTTTAACGATAAATTGCTTTTTAATTTTGCCCGAAATGTTGAAGAAAAAGATATAATACGTTTTTTCTTTACTTGGCTTACACAAAAAGATAACCTACCTGTTACTGTTTATTCTAATAATTGGGAAGAAGCAAAATGATTTGTCAAAATTGTAAAGTTACTGTGCTAAATTCAAAGAAAATTTGTCCTCTTTGTGACCTTCCGATTGAAGGGGATGCAATAGATGAAAACGGTTTTTTGCAACAAGCTGAAGATGTTTTTTATCCTACTTACACAATATCAAAAAAAGCTAAGGCGAGAAAAACAATTTTACAAGTTTTATTATTTTTATTACTTTCTGGTAGTTTTATTTCCATGTTAATAAACGGTCTTCAATTGGAAATAAATCATAATTACTGGTCTGCAATAGTTGTTTCTGCTCTTTTGTATTGCTATATGGGATTTCGATCTATTACTTCTGTTCATCTAAATACTGGTGCAAAATATATTGTTCAACTTATTTTGTTATCTTTTCTACTCACTGTTATTGATTCTGTTTCAGGTTTTCATCGTTGGTCCATTAATTATGTAATCCCCTTTTTAAGTATTGGGACCACACTTTTATTGATGATCTTGGCACACAGTAAATATTATCGATACAAAGAATACATTGGCTATGTTTTTGCATCATTGTTGTTGGGCCTTATTCCTCTTTTTGTGGTTTTCATTAAGATTGCTACGGTTGCTTGGCCTAGTTTAGCCGCTTTTTGTGTATCAATGATTATCGTAATTCTGTTATTTACCTTTGCTGATACCCGTTTTAAAAGTGAGTTATTAAAGAGATTCCATATTAATTAAAAATGCACTTACATTTTGTCTATAGTCTTCATAGACCGCTACACCGGATAAATATGGCAAGCCTTTTGCTGTCTTAGACAAAGTCTTGTTATCTTTGGAAAATGCACTAAGAAATCCCATTGTATAGATATACAATTTTTAGTATAATTATAAATTATGAGTAATGAAAATAAAGACACCGCAATGTTAGTCCATTGGGCTGATCAAACTGCAGAAAAAATTATTAGAGAAAGAGGCGATTTAGACCAGTACACTTGTGCATCTGGTATCACTCCTTCTGGAACTGTACATATTGGTAACTTCAGAGAAATTATCTCTGTTGATTTGGTGGTGAGGGCATTACGAGACCGAGGAAAGAAGGTTCGATTTATTTATTCTTGGGATGACTACGATGTATTTCGAAAAGTTCCTGAAAACATGCCCAATAAACCAATCTTAGAGCAGCATCTTCGTTTTCCTATTACAATGGTACCTGATACCACCGGACGCGATACTTCTTATGCTCGACATAATGAAGTTGATGTTGAATCAATTTTACCTGTCGTTGGAATTCATCCTGAGTTTTTGTATCAAGCAGAACGTTATCGATCAAATATGTATGCAGAAGGCATGAAAATTGCTTTACAGAAACGTCAGAAGATTAAGGATTGTTTAAACTACTACCGAGATGAGGAACATAAAATTCCTGCCGAAGAAGAGTATTGGCCAACTGCGGCGTTCTGTTGTAAGTGTAATAAAGATACTACAGAAATGTTAGACTACGATGGTGAATATGGTTTAACCTATAAATGCACTAGTTGTGGTCATGTAGAAAAAGCGGATTTACGAACTTCAAAAGAACTCAAATTAGGATGGCGAGTTGACTGGCCAATGCGTTGGAATCATGAACATACCGTATTTGAACCAGCTGGAAAAGATCATCACAGTAAGGGGGGATCCTTTGATACTGCACGCTTAGTATCCAAAGAAATTTACGATTGGGACGCCCCTGTTACTTTCCGCTACGATTTTATTGGTATTAAAGGCTTACCAGGAAAAATGTCTTCTTCCAAAGGACAGGTAATTAGCTTGTATGATGTACTCAATGTATATCAACCCGAAATTTGCCGCTACTTATTTGCAGGAACAAGACCAAATACCGAATTTAGCATTAGTTTTGATCTTGATGTTATTAAAACCTATGAAGATTATGATAAAACCGAACGAATTGTCTTCGGTGTAGATAAAGCTAAAAATGATGAAGTGTATGCAAAAGAGAGAAGAATTTATGAATTAAGTCAAGTTGATGGAAATGTTCCAGAAATGATGCCCTATCAGATTCCTTTCCGTCACTTGTGTAATCTTCTTCAAACCAATTCAGGAGACATTGACGCTATTGTTGCTTCTCTTGTTGATCTTAAACCAGAACAAGAACCTCGTTTCAGACAACGATGTAAATGTGCTTGGTATTGGATAACCGAATGTGCTCCTGAAGACTTTAAGTTTGCATTGAAGAATCCTTTAGATGGAGATTATAAAACTGTTGCCATCGAAAGTGCAGAATTAGCTTGTTTGCAAAAAATATATACCGATGTACTTCCAAAAATGGATACTCTTGATGAAAAACAGTTATCAGAAGCGGTATATGCAGTGGCAACAGACTCTGGAGTAGAACCAAAGAGCCTATTTACTGCTACATACCAAGCTTTAATTGGAAAAGATCAAGGGCCACGCCTTGCAAACTTTATGAAAATTATCGGGAAGAAAAGATTAGAAAATATCTTAG
>CALNCH010000042.1 GCA_937875245.1 uncultured Spirochaetaceae bacterium | reverse complement strand
TGTTTTCAAAATCTCCTGACGTTTTTCAGCACTCTTAAACAAAAGACTTACTTCAGCCAAGAACTGAAGGTGTGGACCTGTCTTATTTACAGGAGAAAGAGTCATGATAAAAATTCTACAAGGTTCCTGATCCAAAGAATCAAAATCAACTGGATTATCAGAAATACCAATACAAGCAACTAAGTCACTAACGGTATCAGTTTTTCCATGAGGAATAGCAATTCCATGTTTCATTCCTGTAGACATTTTTCTTTCACGATCGAGAACGCATTCCTTTGCGGCAGATTTATCTGTAACTTTTCCTGCTGCAATAAGGATTTCCAGCATTTCATCGATAATTTCTTCTTTGTTTGTACCTTTAAGATGAAGGTTTACTGTGTCAGTAGTTAAAACGGTTCGTAAGTTCATATGTTCAGTGTACGTTTAGTTAGATTAAAAGTCAAGAAAAAACCTGTAAATTACTTAAATTTATTGTAATTCATGATACACTTAACTTTATGACTGATATACAAAAATTTTATGCAGATGTACAAAGAATACAAAAACATGACAGAGCTGATAATGGCGGAAAATATGATGGACAGAGAACTTGTAGGGCAGTTGAAAAACTCTTTATTTCTCAATTTAGAGACCTAGGCTCTCTTCCTCAGTCTTTTGCTGATTATTGGGACTCAACCTATATACAAAATAGTGGGGATTTAAATCAAGAGCCGACTCCTGAGCATATTGATTGGTTAGCATCTGCCCTTTCCCTCTTAGATGGGAACGATGATGAGGACATACATTTTTCCAAAGAAGACTGGAAGGAATTGTGCAAAATGGTAACCTATGAAGCAGAAGATCTTCCCATGGATTTACTTGAGTCATTAATGACTATTTTCTTATCAAAGGGTGCAATGTAAAAAAAAGCTTGCATTATTTTAAATTGGTGGTATTCTATAGTCAGATAGGGGATAAAAAAAGCAATCGAGAGTTGATTGTGTAAAATCTTCAATACTAAAGGAGGCCACGTAATGGATAGCCCAACAAAACAGAATGCCTCGCTAGAGGCTGTTAAGTAGATTTTATTTTTACCTGCTTATGCAGGAAACATATGAATGAGATTAATCTATATTAATAGAGGTATCTCACTATAAGCCGGCACTAGGCCGGCTTTTTTTTTTCATCTAACAGTGCTATCATAAAACAGTGAACTTATTAAACGCTAAACCCTACAAATCTTGTACTCTGTGTCCACGAAAATGTGGTATTAACCGAGAAAACAATCTAAGTGGCTTTTGTAAAGAAAGTGCGAATCTTAGAATATCTACTGCTTGTCTTCATTTTGGAGAAGAACCCCCCATTACCGGAAAAAAAGGCTCTGGTACTATTTTTATTACGGGGTGTAATCTTCGCTGTGCTTTTTGCCAAAATTATCAAATCTCTCAATGTGGTATGGGAACTTCTGTATCAAAAGAAACCTTTGCCCAAATTTGCCTAAAATTACAAGAAGAAGGGGCAGAAAACATTAATATTGTAACAGGATCTCATGCAGTTCCTTCTATTGTAGAAGGATTATTATTTGCAAAGGACAAAGGTCTTACAATACCAATTTGTTGGAATTCTTCTGGCTACGAAACTGAAGAATCCATTCAAATGCTTTCTTCAGTGGTTGATATTTGGTTACCCGATTTAAAAACCCTTAATCCCCTTATTTCAGAGGCTATCTTTCAAGCTAAAGATTATCCCTCTGTAGCAAAAAAAGCTATTCGAGCCATGATAGAAAAAGCACCTCTCATTTTTGACGAAAATGAAAAAATGCTTTCTGGAGTTATCATACGACATCTCGTTCTTCCAGGAAGAATGAATGACACCATACTGGTTTTAGATTGGCTAAAAAAACATTGTGATGGAAAATGTTGTATATCAGTAATGTCACAATATACCCCTGTAAATTTTTCTGATGATAAAACCCCCAGCAGTTCGGAACATCGGAAAAAAGCATTAGAAGCTTTCCCTAATCGATTTTTAACAACAGAAGAATTTGCTCAAATACATGAGCTTATTACAGAATATGAATTTGAATATTTATTTTATCAGGACTTAGATTCAGATAATTGCAAAGAACTAAATGCTGATTGGCTTCCAGATTTTAAGAAAAAACAACCTTTTTCAAATGCATTAGCAAAACCTGTTTGGCATTGGAATTTTGGTTTTACAAATTAATAATTGTATTGTATGCTATAAACTATGTAAACCGGTAAACCTTTTGAGTTTACCTCTAATGGGAGAAAAAAAATGAACAAGAAAAAAACAGGAACAGCTATACCGCTAGCTGCTCTGAAAACAGAAAACAGCTGTGGATGTGGAGATTTTTTAGACTTAATGCCCTTTGCGAATTTTTGCAAAAAAACAGATTTGGAAGTAATTCAATTACTTCCAGTAAATGATACAGGTACAGAAAGTTCACCCTACAGTGCTTTATCAGCTTTTGCATTACATCCTTTATATATTAGAATTTCTGCATTACCAGAAATTCTAAATAACGAAAAATTACAAAAAGAAGAAGAAAAAATAGCTAACACTTTTAATGCCTATGAGAGATTTCCTTATCGGGAACTACGTGACAAAAAAATCTCTTTATTACAAAAATTATTTACTGAAAATAAAGATACTATTCTTTCAGATGCTACAAACCCAAAGAGCTCCTTTGGAAAATGGATTAAAGACAATCCCTGGATTCGTTTTTACGCTGTTTTTATGGAGTTTAAACGAAAAAACAAAGAAGCATCATGGAAAAGTTGGACTTCTAACAAAAATCTTTCCCAAGAAAAAATTATTGGTCTTTGGGAAGATGAAAGCAAAAAGGAAAAACATCTCTTTTATGCATGGGTACAGATGAGGGCTCATGAACAATTTCTAAAAGCATCTGAATATGTCCAATCTTTAGGAATTCAACTTAAAGGTGATATTCCCATTATGATGAATGAAGATTCTTGCGATGCTTGGGCATTCCCTGAGTTTTTTAATACCAGTTTACGAGCAGGATCTCCTCCTGATGGTCCAAATCCAATGGGCCAAAACTGGGGCTTTCCTACCTATAATTGGGAAAACTTGGCGAAAGAAAATTACTCTTGGTGGAAGGATCGATTAATTCAAGCTTCAAAATATTATCAGATATATCGTATAGACCATGTACTGGGTTTTTTCCGTATTTGGTCAATACCAGAAGGTGAATGTACAGCCATGAATGGTTGGACACAGCCATTTGAGCCAATAACTGAGGCAGAACTGATGCAACTAGGTTTTAATGCAGATAGGATTAGATGGTTTGCAAAACCACACGTACCAACAAAATCCATAGAAGAGGTTAACAATAATGATTATTTAGGAACTCATGGTCATCTTTCAAAAATAATGGACCGGATTGGCAATGAAGAACTATGGATTTTTAAAGACAGTATTACAGGTGATAAAGATATTTGGGCAAGAGAAGATATACCGCTTTCAATTCGTGAACGACTAGCTGAGTTTTGGAGAAATAGGATGCTAGTAGAAGTTGCACCCAAATCCTATGTTTTTCAATGGACTTTTAGAAATTCTACCCCATGGGCTTCATTAAATTGGGAAGAAAAACAAGGAGTAGAAGCTTTATCTCATAAAAAGGCAGTAGCAATGGAAGCCTTGTGGGAAAAACAAGGAAGAACCTTGCTGGGAGAACTAACCAAAGCTACAAAAATGATTGCTTGTGCAGAAGATTTAGGTGCAAACACTGAATGTGTACCAATTGTATTGAAGGATTTAGAAATATTAAGTCTTCGAGTAGTACGTTGGTGCCGTGAATGGGATAAACCGGGCCAACCTTATAATCCCCTCCCCTCATATCCCTCTTTAAGTGTTACAACTAGTTCTGTTCATGATTCTTCTACCATGCGTTTATGGTGGCTAACAGAACCTGATGCTGTTGATTTTTTCAACAATTTTGCTTCCCAACAAGATAAAAAACAGATTAAACCAAAAGAATTTACTCCTGAAACTGCTTATTGGCTTTTATCAACAATGGCACTTTCTAATTCTCAACTTTGCATTCATCCGATTCAAGATTTTTTAAGTCTTTCTCAACCCTATTATGCATCCGATCCTGAAAAGGAGAGAGTAAATGTTCCTGGCAGTGTTAATTCCTTTAACTGGACCTACCGTCTTCCTGTTTCTATAAATAATCTTTTGTCTGATGACGATTTGTGTGGTAAAATAAAGGCTATATCACTGAGGAGGCACGAAAAATGAGCCCACATTTTGATGAACAAATACACACTGGCCACGAACCAGATTCTTGGATGGAATTTCATGTTTCCAAAGGAATGAGAGATATATGTCACTTTGATTTACCTCTCTTTGCTTCAACAGGTAATATCATTCTTTCTAACTTAAAAAATGTACGTTTATTTACAAAAAAAATAAATGACACTATCGATCCTGTTCTACATCCAGAACAAATTATAAAAGCTGGACAGTTAAATGCAATGGGATTAATTGACGAAATTTTTCACTTAGTTTGTAGCCTTTATCGAAAACAACAAGCCCCAAATAGTTTTAAAGAGGCATTACTTACCTTAGAAAAGAAATTTGGTAAAGAAAAAATAGAAAAACTATTACTAGATTTTACAGAAGAGTTTCCCCCTGTAGCTGTTTATCAAAAAACTATTAGCAATACCGATTATTTAGCGGCCACCACTAATGGAATCTCAAACAAGGTAACAACACTAGAAGAGTTCCTGTTACTAAAATTAGCAAATGAAAATCCTGCTTTTGGGCCTTTCCTCCTTTTGTTTAATGACAAAAAACTTGCTGAAAACCCAATCTACGATGCAGTTTGGGATGAAATGCAAAATTTCTTCAAAGCACAACCGCTATTTGGTCCTAACTATACCGATTTAATTTCTATGTTGAAGGAACCCATTATAGCTAGCCCCTACAGTCTTAAAGGACAGTTAGACTATATTCGGCAGAATTGGGCATCTTTTTTGGGAGAGTGGTTACTTCGTCTTTTAGCAGGTATGGATATTATTTCTGAAGAAGAAAAACCAGGTTGGAGCGGAGTTTTTTCTGGACCACCTCCAATGGAAGTATACAATTACGATTCTCTTATGACAGAATATGAAAGATTTAGCCCAGATAGAGAATGGATGCCCCGAGTTGTACTTATGGCTAAAACCGTTCTTGTTTGGTTAGATCAATTAACAAAAAAATACAAAACAGAGATTACTCGATTAGATCAGGTTCCCGATCAGGAATTAGATTTACTTGCACAACAAGGATTTAATGGACTTTGGTTAATTGGTTTATGGGAACGTTCTTGGGCAAGTAAGCGGATTAAGCAGATAAACGGAAACCCAGAGGCAGCTGCCAGTGCTTACAGTCTCCATGATTATGAGATTGCCGAGAACCTTGGTGGTTGGGATGCATTGGAAAATTTGCGTCGCCGATTATGGTACCGTGGAATTCGATTAGCTTCTGATATGGTTCCTAACCACACTGGAATGGATGCTAAATGGGTGGTTGAAAAACCTCAACTTTTTGTGCAACGCTCGGATTGCCCCTTTCCTTCTTATTCCTTTAATGGAGAAAATCTTTCCTTAGATTCCAGAGTTAGTGTGTTCCTAGAAGATCATTACTATGCCAAAAATGACTGTGCCGTTGTCTTCAAACGTGTTGA
>CALNCH010000041.1 GCA_937875245.1 uncultured Spirochaetaceae bacterium | reverse complement strand
GCACAATACTGTGGTATGGAAAAAAACTGGAGCCAAGATACGGTTTTAGATGTAATACTTTCTCAAATTAAAGAAGATGCCAAAGATAAAAAAGTCTTACTCTTTCTTTCAGGTGGAGTTGATTCCACAGTTGCCTTTGCCTTGTTAAATAAAGCCTTAGGGCAAGAAAGAGTATTGGGTTTACATATCGACAATGGCTTTATGCGAAAAGAAGAAAGCAAAATTATTGCAGAACGCTATAAGCATTTTGGATTTAAAAATTTTATCGTAGAAGATGCCAGTGCAAGTTTCTTACAGGCTGTTTACAAAGAAACAGATCCGCAAAAAAAACGACATGCTATTGGAGAACATTTTATTACGGTCAGAAACCAGGTAGTAGAAGCTCAAAAATTGGATGATTCTCAATGGTTATTAGCACAAGGAACCCTATATCCAGATATTATTGAATCTGGAGGAACAAAAAACTCCCACACTATTAAAACCCATCACAACAGGGTAGAAGGTATACAAGCTCTTATTGCAAAAGGTTTAATTATTGAACCACTGAAAGATTTGTATAAAGACGAAGTTCGTATGGTAGGCATGAAATTAGGTCTTTCCCAAGAATTAGTTATGCGCCATCCTTTCCCAGGCCCAGGACTTTCAATTAACGTTTTGTGTTCCAATGGTGTTTTTACAGAAGATGAAGAATTAGCAAAAGCAAAAGAAGAATTAGGTAAACTTGATTTAGATCACTTCGTACCACAGATCGCCTCATTAGCGGCCCAAGAGGGCAAGAAAGCTTTCACCACCTCAGTTTTACCCGTAAAATCAGTTGGTGTCCAAGGAGATTTCAGAACCTATCGTTTTCCCGCCGTCCTTCATTTTAATGCCCCTGAATATGTACCAGAAGCCTTTGATGGTAATGGAAATATGTGGAAACAACTAGAAGAAGTTTCTTCATATATTACAAACACCTTAGACTCCGTAAACCGTACCGTAGTTTGTTTTTCTGAAAAAGAGGGATGTAAACTCCAAGAAGGGTATTGCGAAAAAAACAGATTGGATCAAACTCGAGAAGTAGACGCAATTGTTCTTGATGAATTGAAAAAATCCGGTTGGTATAAAAAAATATTCCAACATCTTACTATTAATTTACCTTATGCAACTCAAAGTAATCATTGTTCTATTGTACTTCGTCCTGTTGTTTCTGAAGATGTAATGACTGCACGGTTTGCTCATTTGCATCACTTTTTGTTAGAACAAATCTTAAACCGTATTGGGAAGTTAGATTTTGTTGATGCCCTCTATTATGACATCACAAATGCCACATTTGGCTGGGAATAAATACAAAAGCTGTCTGGGTGAAGTGAACTTCATAAGGGCAGCTTTATTCTACAAGATATGTAACACGAGAGGTTTCATCTCCAAGGACAACGGTAATTTCATGGCTTCCCTTTTCTACGGGGACAGAAAACACAAAGGGGCGATTAACTTCTAAAGGACGTCCCTTTTCTGTGTACACTTCTCCGTCATAGAAAATCTGTAAGGGCTGGGTATCATCAAGACCACCAATAACTTCCACTGGAATTCGCTGTTGAAAAGACGCTACAGGATCTAAATAAAATACACTTTCCATTGAGGGGCTTATAATTGACAGGGAACTAGAATTATAAGACAGAGAACCTGTTTTATGTGCAGTTCTAAACCATTGTTGATATTGAGCAGGATAGGTAATACTTATTTTTCCATTTTCATCTTTGGAATGCCAAGTACAAACCTTCTTCTGAAAAGCAGCTTTTTCTGTTTTTTCGACATATTCATACACCGCAGAACAAAGAGGACTTGGCGCCATTCCAGATACAGAGCAAACCGGCACTTTTTCCCAATTTTCCGGTTTTGTAAAAGGAGTTGGAAGTTCTCCCTCTTTTTCTGTTAAAAAATCCAAGATAGATCGAGCCACAGTGGCAGGTAAAGAACTCCCTGTTTTTCCCATAACAGTAGATCCTGAAAAGTTACCCATCCATACACCTACCACATATTTTGGGGTTCCCCCAACTGCAACAATATTTTGATACTGATTTGCAGTCCCAGTTTTAAAAATGGAAGGATATGATGTTTGAAAACTTTGGGAATAACCAAAGCCTGCAACTCTGGCAGCCTTATCTGATAAAATATCGCATATTATTCGGGCAGTATCTGTAGAAAAAACTTCATGCCTTTCTCCTGTTTCACCTTGTATAAAGCTAGGAGAAAGATATATTCCGTCTCGGGGAAACACAGAAAATCCATTAGTTAATTCTAGCAAGGTTACTTCCCCAGCTCCTAAGGCTAAACCTAAATCCGCTTCTAGGCCCCCTTTCTTAAGAGACGAAAAGCCTAGATTAAACAAGGTATCTAAATAGGACTCAACACCTATTTCATCTAAAAGCATTACCGAGGGAACATTTAAACTAGATGCCAAAGAAGGACGAAATAAAACAGGTCCATTATAACGATTATTAAAATTCATAGGAATGTACATATTGTGAGACCCAAATTCCATGGGAATATCGGGGAGTACATCGGTAATGGTATGAGTCTTTGTTTCCAAAGATAAAGCGTACAAAAAGGGTTTCATACTGCTACCCATTTGATTTGGTACTAACACTCCATCAAGCTGTCCACCTTCTGCTTCATCAAACCAATTTTGACTTCCAACCCAAGCCAGTACTTCCCCAGTTTTTACATCCAACACTACTACCGCCCCATTATGGATACGAGAATCAGAAGCAGTAGATAAGGTATTTTCCAACTGAAATTGAGCAAACTGTTGTAGGTTGCTGTCAGCACTGAGGATGATTTTATATGGATTAATGTTTTCTATTCCAGAAGTCATTTTGTTGTTGGATAATAATCGAATAAGATGGGGCATTTGAAAAGGCCAGGAAAATTGCTTTGCAGATAGAGTTGCTTCTTCTACCCTTTTTTCTATATCATTTTGAGATATTTCTTGTTGAGTTTCAATAACATATTGTTCATATAAAGGTAAGGCAAAAGACTGACAAATAGCAGGGTTAATAATGGGATTATAACTGGCAGGGCGACGGGGAATTACTGCTAAACAAGCAAAATGAGAATCACTAAGCTGATCTATTTCCTGAGAAAAAAAATAGCGGGATGCAGAAACCACTCCTTCTACCGAAAAACCAAAAGGAACTCTATTCAGGTACAATTCCAATATTTGATTTTTGGTAAAACGACTTTCAAGA
>CALNCH010000040.1 GCA_937875245.1 uncultured Spirochaetaceae bacterium | reverse complement strand
ACAAAGGCGAACCAGATAAAGATGCCAAGCATTGCCGTCTCCGTCAGGTGGGCATTGTAAAAAGTCATATTGACTAAAGGCTTTATTATATTGTTCTACAATTGCCTTGCGTTTTTCAAAAAATAAATCAGCTTTTTGTAATTGAACTCTACCTATTGCAGACAAGATATCAGGTAAATTAAATTTAAATCCTGCATCAATAACATCATAATCCCAAGATGCTTTATCTGAGGTATATCTGTCCCATACATTACGATCAATACCGTGCATACGCATTGTTGCCATTCTAGCTGCTAATTCTGGATTTTGAGTACAAATCATACCACCTTCACCAGTAGTAATTGTTTTTGTTACATAAAATGAAAAAACTCCAATATCTCCTAATGTTCCAGCATAACCTTCTTTTGTTTTAGAAGGAAAAGCATGGGCTGCATCTTCTATAACTTTTACTCCATAATGTTTTGCAATGTCATTTATTTCTTTCATATTACAGACATTACCAGCAATATGAACGGGAACAACAGCTCTAATAGATCTGTCTTTAGATAGTTTTTTTTCTATTTCTTTTGGATCAATATTATAAGAATCTTTTTCAATATCGGCATATACAATATTTCCACCTAAATGCCGAGCAGAGGTTGCTGTTGAAACAAAGGTGTAAGGGGTTGTTAAAATAGAGGTTCCTTCACGAATACCGCAAGCTTCCATCGCAAGTATTAATCCAGATGTTGCACTATTAACTGCCAGAGCATGAGAACTGTTAATTTTTTCTGCAAATTCTTTTTCAAAGGCTAGGGTTTCTTTACCAGTAGTAAGCCATCCAGAACGCATAATTCTAAGAACTGCATCTTCTTCTTCTTTTCCTAAAGAAGGTGTAAAAAAAGGAATCATTTTGTTTTCGTTAACGATTTCTTTCATAAAATTCCTTTAAAGAAGGAACTGCTGAACACAAAATTGAAAGCAATTCTTCCTTATTTCTATAATTTTTATCTATTTCTTTACAGCAAATAGGGTATAACTGTTCTAATAGTGAATCAAGGGGTAAGCTATGAGGATCAGGAGAATTTAATTGCATAATTTTAGAATATTCTGTAGGTTGGGGATTCTCTTCTTTAGTCCAAAGGGGTTCATCAATTCTCTCTCCCTTACGTAATCCAATAAAAGAAATTTTTATATCTTTATCTGGTTCATAACCTGAAAATGAAATAATCTGTTGAGCAATATCTACAATTTTTATAGGGTCACCCATATCCAATAAATAGGGAATACCATTTTTACCCACTCCTCCAGTTTTTAATACTAAAGAACAGGCTTCGGGAATAGTCATAAAAAACCGTTTAACTTCTGGGTCAGTTATAGTCAAAGGTCCTCCCGTTTTTAATTGTTCCATAAATAAGGGAAGAATTGAACCTCGAGACCCTAATACGTTTCCAAATCGAACAAACATAAATGCTTTATTTGATTTTTCTTTATTTACTTTTTGAGCCGCTTCTAAAACTAATCTTTCGCAAAGCATCTTAGAAACCCCATATACCGAAACCGGTAAGACTGCTTTATCTGTAGAAATCAGTACAAAACGAGAAACACCTGCTTCAATAGCACCATCTAAAAGATTTTTAGTCCCAAAAACGTTGTTCTCAACTACTGCTACCGGATTTTCTTCCATAAGGGGTACATGTTTATAAGCTGCACAGTGAAAAATAACATCGCATTTTAAACGTTTAATAATGTACTTAGTATAGTCTCTGTCTTTCATGTCTCCAATTACTGGAACGATAGTTGCTTTTTCTCCTACACCTTCTTTTTGTAAAATACGTAATTCTTTGTCAATTTGATAAATAGAATTTTCTCCATGTCCAAAAAGATATAGGCGTTCAGCTCCTCCTGATAATAATTGTCTTGCTAATTCAGATCCAATAGAGCCACCTGCTCCAGTAATTAAAACTCGTTTTCCTCGTAAGTAAGAAAGACTTTCTTTTAAAGAAATGGTAACAGGGGTTCGACCTAAAATATCCAAAGGATCAATTTCTCGTGTTTGAATAAGATGAGCATTTCCCTCTATAATTTGTGATAATGCAGGTAAAATACGAATACGAGAGAATCCACATTGGGTAAGTACTTCGTATACTTTTTTAATTCTATCTTTTGATGCACTAGGCATTGCAATTATTGCTTCGTCTAATTCTGAGTGTTTCAAAAAGGACATAAAGTGATTAATAGGTCCTAAAACCGGTATATCTTCAATGCACTTACCTATTAATGCAGGATCATCATCAATAAAAGCTAAAACCTGTCCAAAAATCTTTTTACGTTTTATTTCTTGAGCTAACATTTGCCCAGCAAAACCAGCTCCAATAATGTAAATACATTTCTCTGTTGAAATACTCATTTTACAGTCTCCTGGTCAGCAATATGTATAACTTCAAATCCTAAATCCATAGTAAAACTATGTTGTGAAAAATCTAACTGAACTTTTGCTCTTTTTTTTCGTCTGTCAACTCGAATTATTTGTCCTTCTAGGCCTTGCAAAGGACCAGAGGTAACCACAATTCTATCATTTTCATCAAAATATACTTGAGACACATCTGCAACTTCACCAAAATTCATAAAATGAGATAAAATTGTTAAGTCTCTTCCTTCTAGAGAATGAATTTCTTGATTATTAGGT
>CALNCH010000039.1 GCA_937875245.1 uncultured Spirochaetaceae bacterium | reverse complement strand
TCCGATTACTCTGTCTTTGTCGCGTAAAACACGAACAACATTGCCTCGTTTGCCTTTATCTTTTCCTGCAATGATTTCTACCTGATCGTCCTTACGGATTTTGAATTTCTTTTCCATGTCAATTCTCCTTAAGAACTTGTTCTTACAGAACTTCCGGAGCTAATGATACGATTTTCATATAATCCATATCACGAAGCTCACGAGCTACAGGTCCAAAGATACGCTTACCTTTTGGGTTACTATTTGCATCAATGATAACGCAAGCATTATCATCAAAACGAATATATGTTCCGTCAGGTCTGCGATATTCTTTTGAAATCCGCACGATTACAGCCTTTTCGACTGATCCTTTTTTAATTGTAGAAGTTGGAATTGCATCCTTAACTGCTACAACAATTACGTCGCCAATACTAGCATATCGGCGGTGTGAACCACCAATAACTTTGATACACTGAACAAGTTTTGCTCCGGAGTTATCAGCGACATTCAAATTTGATTGCATCTGAATCATAGCATTTCTCCTGGTTTATTTAGCTCGTTCAATAATTTCAGCTAGCCGCCAGCACTTTTCTTTGCTGAGGGGTCGGCATTCAATGATACTAACTCTGTCACCAATGTGAGCAGCATTCATTTCATCATGTGCCTTACATTTCTTGACGCGGGTTACGTATTTTTTATAAAGCCGATGAAGCTTTTTTGTTGTAACTGAAACAACAATGGTTTTATCCATTTTGTCGCTTGTAACTATTCCAACAAAAGAGCGATTAACAGCTTTCTTCTGAACATTCTGTTCTTCCACGGGTCAGCTCCTACTTATCCAAGCCGGCAATTTCTTTTTGCCGGATGAGTGTATTAAGTGTTGCGATTTCTCGACGCATAATACGCTTCTGCATTGGGTTATCAACATGACCGATTACCATTTGGAATCGGAGATCCATATACTTCCTTTTCAGCTCGTTCCGCTTTGTTACAAGTTCAGAATAAGACAGTTCTTTTTCATTTTTAGCCATCTTTTTCTCCTTATTCTACAGTATTGCGGTATGCAATTTTTGTTTTCATAGGAAGTTTACTTCCTGCTAACTGAATTGCAGCTTCAGCTGTTTCCAGATCAACTCCACCAATTTCAAAAAGAATCTGGCCTGGTTTGATAACAGCAGCCCAAAACTCTGGAGCACCTTTACCTTTACCCATACGAGTTTCAGCAGGTTTCTTTGTTATTGGCTTATCTGGAAATATACGAATCCAAACTTGACCTCGGCGGTTGATCTTACGATTTAACGCAACACGGGCAGCTTCGATATGGCGTGCTGATAACCAAATTGGTTCTAAGGCTACCAATGCTATATCACCAAAATCTACGTTGCAACCACGGGTAGCATTACCATTAATTCTACCGCGCTGCACCTTACGGTGCATAACTCTTTTAGGACTAAGTGCCATGGACTAGCTCCTTGAAGATTTTGCACCACGAGCAGGTCGTTCGCCGCGTTCTGCGCGATCTGCGTGCTCAGGTCTTTCACGACGTTTTTTAAGAAGCTGTCCAGCATCTTCATTCTGTTCGTGACCATACATCATTCCGTTGTAAACCCATACTTTAACACCGATTTTACCGAATGTAGTATGTGCTTCAGCGAATCCATAATCAATATCAGCTCGAAGAGTGTGAAGAGGAACTCGTCCTTCTTTGTGTTCTTCGGTTCGAGACATTTCAGCACCGCCTAAACGGCCACTCAAACGAATCTTAATACCTTGTGATCCAGCTTTCATAGCATTGCCAGATGCTTGTTTTAATGCTTTTCGGAATGAGCCGCGGTTTACAAGCTGTCGTGCAACGTTCTGAGCAACGAGAGAAGCGTTAGCTTCTGCTCTCTTAACTTCTTTGATCTTAATTTGAACTTTTTTAGTTAAGTGCTTCTGAATTTCAACGCCAATTTTTTCAATATTAGCGCCTTTCACACCAATGATTACACCAGGACGTGCTGTATGAATAACAATTGTTACTCTTTGTGGATGTCGAACAATTTCGATTTCCGCAATATCAGCATTTTTACATTCTGGTAAATCTTGTACCATCTTTCTGATTCTCAGATCTTCATGCAATAAATCTGCATATTCTCGAGGATCTGCATACCAGCGTGATTGCCATGTCTTGTTAATACCAAGACGCAATCCTATAGGATTAACTTTTTGACCCACGTTATTCCCCCGCCTTTTCAGCTACAACGACGGTGATGTGACACATACGTCTTAAAAGCATATCTGCACGGCCCCTTGCACGGAACCATACTCTCTTTAGCCGTGGACCTTCGTCAATTCGAATTTCCTTAACGTATAACATATCATCATCGAGCTTTTTGTTAGCAAAAAGTGCATTTGCAATTGCAGACTTTAATGTACTACGAATTAATTCTGCACCTTTCTGTGGCATATTCTCAAGAATAGCCATAGCCTCTGAACAGGACTTCCGTTTGATAACATTTGCTACAGGACGAACCTTTGTAGGTGATGCTACCAGGAATTTTGTAGTGGCTATATATCCGCTTTTTTCAGCCATCATATCCACCTATTTCTTACCAGCTTTGTTATCAGAACCAGCATGTCCACGGAAAATACGTGTAGGAGAAAACTCGCCCAGCTTGTGGCCTACGAGGTTTTCTGTTACATACACAGGTACCCATGACTTACCGTTATACACTGAAATAGTATTTCCAACCATCTCAGGTATAATAGTCGAACAGCGGGAATATGTTTTAATCATCTTCCTGTCTGTCGCCTTGTTCATTTCAATAACCTTCTTGTAAAGGCTCTTTTCAATAAAAGGACCTTTTTTAACAGATCTTGACACGGTTATCTCCTATGCAACTACTTCTTGCGGCGTGAAACAATAAAATTGCTTGACACCTTCCGCTTTTTGCGGGTTTTGTATCCACGGCAAGGCTGTCCCCAAGGAGTAACTGGGTTACGTCCTTTACCAGCGCCTTCACCACCACCAAGCGGATGATCCACAGGGTTCATAGCCATACCACGTACGGTTGGGCGAATACCTAACCATCGTTTACGTCCAGCTTTTCCCATCTGTGTGTTCATGCGGTCTTCGTTACCTACAGTACCAATAGTTGCGTAGCATTTTTGATGTACTCGGCGAACTTCACCGGAAGGAAGACGAATAGTTACATATTCACCTTCTTTTGCCGCAACAAGTGCACTAGCACCAGCAGACCGTACCAACTGTCCACCACGACCAAGTGTTAACTCGATGTTGTGTACAGTAAAACCAACAGGAATTACTTGTAATGGTAATGCATTTCCTACAGTAGGAGCGGCATTCTCACCAGACAGAATTTTCTGTCCTACTTGCAATCCTTTTGGTGCAATAATATAGCGTTTATCACCGTCAGCATAAAAAATCAAAGCAATATTTGCACTTCTGTTAGGATCATATTCGATTGTACGAACAGTTCCAGGGATTCCGTGCTTATCACGTTTGAAATCTATTTCGCGGTACTTGCGCTTGTGTCCGCCGCCTTGGTGACGTACTGAAATACGTCCCTTAGCTCCGCGTCCACCATGTGACTTAAGACCACTTGTTAAACCTTTTTCAGGTCTATCTGTAGTCAGTTCATCTCTCCGCAGGTCGATTCGTGTTCGAGTACCTGCGGTAATTGGCTTATAAATTTTAAGAGCCATTTAGGTTCCCCTTATTTAACGCAGTCGATGAGCTTAAACGCCCTCGAACACCTTAATTGTTTCGCCAGGCGCAAGCTTGACGATAGCCTTCTTCCAACTGGAAGTTCTACCGGGTCGATAACGAACCCGTTTCATCTTTCCATATACATTCATTACAGTACACTTTTCAACTTTTACATTAAAAAGTTTTCGTACTGCTTCTTTAATTTCAGTCTTGTTTGCATCAGGATGTACTTTAAATACGTACTTGCCTTCTTCGCGTAACAAGGTTGCTTTTTCTGACAGCACAGGCTCGATAAGGATATCTTCTAATACCATTATTTAGCCTCCCCATTGTAAAAATCGGTAAGACTTTTTGCTGCAGTTTCGAGCATAATTACTTTTCGACCATAAAATAAGTCGTGTGCTCGAAGACGATTGAAAGATAAGAAAGAAAGAGTAGGAATATTGCGTCCTGCTTGTTTGATTTTTGCATCATCATCTTTTAATACGATAACAGTGCGTTCATCTTTAGCAAAATTGTTTAATATTTTAACTAAATCTTTTGTCTTTCCACTTTCTACAGTAAAATCTTCCACTATAGTAAGTCTGTCATCTTGAGCTTTTAAGCTTAAGATAGACTTCATTGCTAGTCGTTTTACCTTTTTAGGCAAAACGAAACTGAAATCACGAGGTTTGGGTCCGAAAATAACACCGCCACCTCTTGTTAGAGGAGACTTTTTGTCACCACGGCGAGCACGTCCTGTACCCTTCTGCTTATATGGTTTTGCATTGCTTCCATGAACCTCTGCGCGGCCCTTTGTACAAGCAGTTCCAACTCGTTTGTTGGCTAATTCGTTATTGATGGCGTAATAGATGACATCTTCGTTTACTGGTAGTCCGAATACGTTATCATCAAGAGTAATTGTCCGAAGCTCTTTGCCATCGACTGAATAGACTTTCTTTTCCATATGTCTTCCTCGTCGTTATTTCTTTACCGCGGACTTGATGATCAGCGTACAATCTTTATTCCCGGGTACAGACCCACGAACCATAACTACCTTCAATTCAGGATCGATCTTAACGATCTTAAGATTCTGAACTGTTACACGTACATTTCCCATGTGACCAGGCATTTTAATGTTCTTAAAACTGCGTCCAGGTGATGTACACTGTCCAGTAGAACCGGCTTCACGATGAAATTTAGAACCATGTGTAGCTCGTCCACCGTGGAATCCCCATCGTTTCATAACACCCTGAAAACCTTTTCCCTTTGAAATTGCAGTGACATCTAGGAAACGTGTGTCATTGAACAATTCAACGCCAACTTCGTCACCAACTACAACTTCTCCGTCAAAGTCACGAAATTCTTTTAAATTTCGCTTAGGTGTAACATTCTCAGGAAACTGTCCGGCATAAGGTTTTGTAATTTTTGACTTCTTGAGATCTTCAAGGCCAAGAACTACGGCGTCATAACCGAATGTTTCCTTAGTTTTGAGGGACACAACCGTATTAGGCTCGACGTGGATCACGGTAACCGGTGTGAGGTTGCCGTTTTCGTCGAACACCTGGGTCATTCCCACTTTTTTTGCAATCAGACCTTTCATTCTGATAACTCCTTCAAGAAGAAACTTTTCGTTTCTTCAATTATCGGTCGCCATCCCCTGATCCGGGGGACCGTTACCTTTTTTACAATAAGAGGTACAACGTACTCGTCTTATTGCTTTATCTCTACATCTACGCCAGCTGGCAGTTCAAGTTTCATCAGTGAATCCATAACATCAGCCGATGGCTCGATAATATCAATAAGGCGTTTGTGTGTACGCATTTCAAACTGCTCACGTGACTTTTTATTAACGTGAGGAGAACGAAGTACAGTAACCTTCTGAATTCTGGTTGGAAGAGGGATAGGTCCTGAAACCTTTACTCCCGCCTTCTGTACAGTCTGCACGATGGCCTTTGCACTCTGATCGATCAACTCCACATCAAAAGCACGAAGTCTGACACGAATCTTTTCGGTAGCCATTTTTCCTCCAGGGAAGTTAACAAAAGTTCCTGATCTAGCAGAAACTTTTGTTATATCCAATATCTAATTAACCAATAACCTCAGTTACCTGACCAGAAGCGATTGTTCGTCCACCTTCACGGACAGCGAATTTTAAACCTTTGTCCATTGCAACTGGGTGAATAAGTTCGCCGATAACTTTTGTGTTATCGCCTGGTTTTACCATGTCAACACCTGCTGGAAGTGTGATTGTTCCAGTAATATCTGTAGTTCTGAAATAGAACTGTGGTCGATATCCTGAGAAGAATGGGCTGTGTCGTCCACCTTCTTCCTTTGAAAGAACATAAATCTGTCCTTCAAATTTTGTATGTGGGTTAATTGAACCTGGCTTTGCAAGAACCTGTCCTCTCTGAACAGCTTTCTTATCAATACCACGGAGCAAGAGTCCTACGTTATCACCAGCTTCACCAGAATCCAACAATTTGTTGAACATTTCAATACCAGTTACAACTGTTTTCTGTGTTGGTGTAATACCAATAATTTCAACTTCTTCGTTCATGTTAACAACACCACGTTCGATACGTCCTGTTACTACAGTACCACGACCAGAAATTGTGAAAACGTCTTCGATTGGCATTAAGAATGGAAGACTTGATGCTCTTTCAGGATCATCAAAATAGCTATCCATAGTGTCAAGTAATTCATCAATTGGAGCTGTATCTTCTGCTGTTGCACCATCAGAAAGAGCCTTAAATGCTGAACCCTTAATAATTGGTGTATCACGTGGGAATCCGTATGATTCAAGAACGTCACGAACTTCTTCTTCTACTAATTCAAGAAGATCTGGATCATCTAACAAGTCAACTTTATTCAAGAAAACGATGATCTTTGGAACACCTACCTGACGAGCAAGCAAGATGTGTTCACGTGTCTGTGGCATAACAGAGTCTGGTGCTGATACTACGAGAATAGCACCGTCCATCTGTGCAGCACCAGTGATCATATTCTTGATATAGTCTGCGTGTCCAGGACAGTCAATATGTGCGTAGTGACGTTTTGTTGACTGATACTCAAGGTGACGAGTATTAATAGTAATACCACGTGCTTTTTCTTCTGGAGCATTATCGATTTCGTCATACTTCAGAGCTTTGTCGCCAAATTTTTTGGCACAGTGCATTGTGATAGCCGCAGAAAGTGTAGTCTTACCGTGGTCTACGTGACCAATGGTACCTACGTTCATGTGGGGTTTTGTTCTTTCGAACTTTTCCTTTGCCATTTGATCCTCCTTACCAGATTAAAGGCATGAAAAAAAGATACTGTGTTGTATTTTACAGAATGTACTATGTCCCGAAGGAGCAACACATTCAACTACACACAAGTGTAATAAAGAGTAATAATGATTTTTAGGGATGTGGCGGTACAGTCACACAGAGAACCTGTATAAACTGTCAG
>CALNCH010000038.1 GCA_937875245.1 uncultured Spirochaetaceae bacterium | reverse complement strand
TTCCTAAAGCTTCTTTCCATGTATCTTTGTAAACACCATTTTCTTTGTATCCACAGATACAGGTATTTTGAATGCCAAATCGAATCAAGTTATTTTGTAAATTTTCTTCTTTCCAAGGTAAATGAGTGTTAAGCAATAGTTCTTTCAGAGAAGAAAAAGAAAACTGATCAGTCGTACAACCCTGAATTTGTTTAAAAATCTGGGCAGCCCCATATACATTTAGTTTTTTCCCTAAGCGGTATTGAAAAGGAATATTGTATAACTCAAGTTCTCTTTGTAAATAAGCTCCATAACTGTCGCTATCAGGTAGACTTACTGCAATTTTGTCATAAGTGGTTTGTTTATTTGTTATAAGAGAACGAATATAGAGGGCTGTTTCTCTTATTTCTTGCCGACTATTTTCGTATTGCAAGACGAGAGGTCCTTCACTGTCTTTTGCATCGGAAAGGGTAATTAATTTTATATGAGGACTGTCTTTTAATAGTTGTTGATATTCAATAAAGTCAGAAAGAACTTCCGGATAAAAAATGACATAGGTTTTTCCATCACTAATAAAAGGAGGTTCTTCCCAAGCGGGATCAAATAAATTATATGTATCTAAAAAAGACTGATAATGACGATACAGGGTATCTAAATCTGTATCATTTTGATCTTGTAATGTAGTGACTTTTTTATGCCAATGTCCTAAAGAAGGTAATAAAGAAGAAAGCCAAGATCTAAAGGACTGTGCTTCAGATGCATAACTTGGTGGAATCAGGTGTAAAAGCAAAGGGGAGCCTTTTTCGGTTTCCTTTTCATTCTGGTACAAAAAATTTTGAATAAATAATTCTCGAAGAACAGAGGGGATGCTATTTTTACCTTTTTGGGTAGATTTGATGGATTGAGATTTGAAATCGTCCCATGCCAAAAAACGGTTTAGTGCAATTGCAGAAAGTGGTTTATCAGGACAGGGGATAAAAAGAGCGGCTTCTGCCCAAGTAGAGGCTGAAACACTTGTTGGAAAAACAAAGAAGATATTGGGATTTTGCAAATACTTGGCAATAATTGAAGCTTCTGGTGATGTAATTTTAGTCATATATATAATATAGCTCATATTCATTAATTGTTAAAAAATATATACTCTTTTTTATGATAATTGAAATAAATCTTACAGTTGAAAATCAACAAATAGATGATATAGGGTTTTTAAAACAAAAAGCCTTATCTGAAATCAAAGAGGGAAATGGAAAAGTTCTTCCTGAGGGACGAATTTTACATAATGCATCTTATGAATTAAAAGATATAAAAGGATTTGTTTTTAAGAAAAAATCCATAGATGCTCGACGAGGGCTAGTTAAAGTTCATTTACGATATCATGTGTATATTGGAGAAGAGCCTGCTGAAAATGATAGTGGATTTACCCCTGCTTGGAAAAAAGCAGGAGATAAAAGGGTAGTAATTATTGGAAACGGTCCCTGTGGTCTGTTTGCGGCCCTTACCCTCTTAGAGCATGGAATAAAACCTCTGATTGTGGAGCAAGGTTCCCCTACCTCTCAACGAAAAGTTGATATTGCCAATATTTCTCGAACTGGAGAAATTAATCCTCATTCAAATTATTGTTTTGGAGAAGGAGGGGCAGGAACTTTTTCAGATGGTAAGTTATATACCAGATCTAATAAACGAGGAAATACAGATAGGATTTTATCTCTTTTTTGTTATCATGGAGCTTCCAAAGAGATTTTAACTGATGCACATCCTCATGTTGGTACCAATAAACTTCCAAGTATTATAAATAATATGAATAAAACAATAACAGACTTTGGTGGTGAGGTTTTGTTTAACACCCAATGTACAGATTTTATTGTGGAAAATGGAATTTGTAAGGGTGTAGAAATAAAAAACCTGATTACTGAGGAAAAATCCACACTTTTGTGTGATAATGTTATTGTTGCTACCGGACATTCTGCCACTGATATGTACTATTTGCTGGAGAAAAAAGGAGCATTATTAGAAACAAAAACCTTTGCAATTGGAGTTCGTGTGGAACACCCAAGAACAATAATTGACACCATTCAATATAAGGGAAAGCGACAAGCGCTTGATTTGCCAGCGGCAGAGTACCGTTTAGTAACTCAAGTAGAAGATCGTGGTGTTTATTCTTTTTGTATGTGCCCTGGAGGCTTAGTAGTGCCATCCGCTTCTTCTCCTGGTGAAATTGTAGTAAACGGAATGTCTCCTTCTAGTCGTGATTCAAAGTGGTCAAATGCTGCTATTGTTGTTGAAGTAAGACCAGAAGACATTCCACCTGATTTTGGCTCTAGTGTTACCTCAGCCCTAGCTTTTAGAACTGCTATTGAAAAAAAAGCCTTTGAAGAAAGTGGCTCTCAAAAGGCACCTGCCCAAAAATTGGTAGATTTCCTAAAAGGAAAAAAATCTGTAGACTTACCAGAAAGTTCTTATACGGGAGGACTTGTTTCTTCTTCCTTAGAAAAATGGATGCCCTCTTTTATTATTAAACGTTTGCAAACTGCTTTTAATGTGTATAATACTCAAATGAGAGGGTTTATTTGTCCAGAAGCTTTGTTAATTGCTCCTGAAACCAGAACATCCACCCCTTTGCGCATTGTTCGAGATAATGCTACTTTGGAAAATCCAAAGATTAAAGGTTTATATCCTGCTGGAGAAGGATCTGGTTATTCAGGTGGAATTGTATCTTCAGCTATGGATGGAGAACGTGTGGCAATGGCAATAATTAACAAAATTGGAATATAATGGGGATATTATGGCAGATTATACCGTGCAGTCAGGGAAGGCTATGCCTTTTGGAGCAACCGTTACAAGTACTGGAGTAAACTTTAGTATATTTACTAGAAATGGAACTTCCGTAACTTTAGCTCTTTTTGATTCGGAAAATGATGAAGAGCCTTCTTTTACCTATAAATTAGATGTACACAATAATCATACAGGGGATATTTGGCATGTCCATGTTACTGGCTTAACGGCAGGTGCTTTATATCTATTTAAAGTAGATGGTCCTTTTATTCCAGAAAAGGGACATCGCTTTAATAAA
>CALNCH010000037.1 GCA_937875245.1 uncultured Spirochaetaceae bacterium | reverse complement strand
GGTGTACAAACCAAAGAATTGATATTAGTTGGTATTTTACTCCTCATTACCTATACCACTACTATTTTGGGAACAAAAACACTTCTTTTTTCAAACCGTTTTGTTTTGAATTCGGTTATTCCTGCTTCTTTTAGTGTCATGCTTATTGCAATATTGTTTGGACAAAAATCTGCTTTTTACTTTTCTTTGCTTATCTTTTTTGCAGTCTTGTTTGCTACTTCTTTTGATCCTGTTCCTGGCTTGTTTGTACTAGCATCTTCTTTGACTACAATTTGCATTGTTCGAAAATTGCAAAAAAGGTTGGATTTTATTGTAGCCTCCTTTTTATTAGCAGGTTTTCAAATGGTATTTTTACTGGTTTTAAAAATTATTTTTAATGATTATTTAACTGCTTCATTTCCAGCTTTTTTGGGAGTTGCAGTTAATGGCTTTTTTTCTGGTATTTTAGTTTTGGGATTTTTAACACCCATAGAGTCATTGTTTAACACCGCTTCTGTATTCAGATTAATGGACTTATCAGACTTGAATAGTCCAATGATGAAGCAAATGTTGGTAAAAGCTCCAGGAACCTATAGTCATTCTATGCTGGTAGCTACTTTGGCAGAAACTGCTAGCGAGAAAATTGGGGCAAATCCCTTGATAGCCCGTGTAGGTGCTTACTACCATGATGTAGGAAAATTAGAAAGACCTGAGTATTTTGTAGAAAATCAACGAGGTGAAAATGTTCACAATGAAATAAACCCTACTTTATCGGTATCTGTGATTAGAAGCCATGTAAAAAAAGGGGTTGAAAAGGCTAGGCAGTTACGAATGCCAAAGGAAATTGTGGATATTATTGGACAACACCACGGAAATAGTGTTATTGAATATTTCTTTAGAGAAGCGGCACGAATAGATGACAGCGTAAGCGCAGAAGATTGTTCTTATATTGGAATGCCACCTGTTTCCACAGAAGCGGCTGTTGTAATGTTAGCTGATACTGTTGAAGCGGCAAGTCATACCCTAAAAAATCCTTCTGTATCACGACTCGAAAAATTTATCAGAGAACTAATAATGGCTAAATATGAACATCATCAGTTGGACAAAGCTAACTTAACTTTTGGAGAATTAGATATTATTCAAGAATGCTTTGTTAATATTCTTGCAGGATATTATCACTCTCGAATAGAGTATCCAAATCAGAAGGATCCAGATGCCCAAGATGGAACTGTTTCTAGTGAAGTAGCAGAAAAGGGAGAAGAAAATGACAAATAATTTGTATATTGGAATAGAAGATATAGAAGAACCAGCTTGGTTTGAAAGAGTAGAACCCTTTGTTGAAAAGGTATTAGAAAAAAGAAACCATACTAATTGGGAGTTTTCTATCTTATTCTGT
>CALNCH010000036.1 GCA_937875245.1 uncultured Spirochaetaceae bacterium | reverse complement strand
TTTTATCTTTTTGTGTTATCTCTTTAGCTTCATCAATAAATCCTACTTCAAAGGCTTCATCAAATACTTTCTTTTTCTGAGGACCTGTTTCTTCAATTATCCTCTTCATTTTTTGTCCGAAGATTATTGAGTTCTTAAACAAGTCCATCGAATAACCCAAATTTTTTTCGATAAGAGATTGTATATTACCTTTACCTTTATTGACTGTAACTAGTTCACCATCTATAAGGTAGTATAAGCCTGAACCGCCTTTTACTTTCTTATTTAATCCTACAGTGATTTTACTCTTAAAACTTTTACATCTGATAACAGAATGTAAAGCATTTCCTATTGTGTAATTTAATTTTACAAATGTACCTCTGTAATTCTCTAACTGTAATTCTGGCCAAGTTTCTATTGTACCTTTCTCTTTTAGTATTTTACCATATAGAGCATAATATATTGCTGAAGGTATAGTTGTCTTTCCTGCTCCTACATGACCTCTGATTACGTTAAGTGAATTACCTTGATTTAGTTTGAAGGTTAATCGGTTATGTATACTACCTAAACCTTCTATTTCTATGTCCTCAAATATTATCATTACTCAACCTTTTTTAATACGTTAATTAAAGCCTGCTTTTTCTTTTTTTCATTTATGCCTTTTTGTTTAACATAATTCTTTGCTAGTTCAGTTTTGTTTGTTGTACTACTAAACTTATTCCTATCTAATTCTACTTTAACTTTGACAGCCTTAGGCTTTGGTTTTATTACCCAGAAATCAGAACTGTTAGTTTTAAACTTTGGGTCCTCTATTTCCCTGAATACCGGATATTTTTTAAGATGTACAAATTCTACCTTCAAATCATCATAGATAATCCAATAGCCCATTTTACAATTCTTATCTGTTAGCCTTTGTTGTTGTGGGGCTCCTACTTGAACTACTGTAGTTTTATCTACTTTATACATTGTAGGTTTATGTATATGTCCACATAATACTAAATCGAACCTAGATATGGCTTTATTAAATTCATTTAATTCTAAGTGAGCCTGTATTTCTCTATTATCAGTATCCTTAGCTCCAGGCATTGTAGTATGTAACATTAAGATGTTTTTACCTTTACCTAATTTTATTTTGTTAATCCAATCTATTAATCCTAGATCATGTGTAATATAAGGTACACCATGTAAATGAAAACCTTTTATAAATTCCAGGCTTTGGAAATCTATACATTCAAATCCATCAAATACTTGTGATAATGTTTTAACGTAACTAGGGCTTTCATTACCAATTAGGTTTTGTCTACTTTGATCATGATTACCGGATATAGCTATAGTTCTATGTTTTGGGCTTTTGAAGTATTTTGATAAGTAGGGTAAAGTTAATTCTAAAATGTCATTTGTTAGTGCTTGCTCTTTATGGTAGAGATCTCCTAAAAACAAAGAAACCAGATTGCCTAGTTTACTAGCTTTCAATCTGGTTTCTCTTATAACATCTATAGCATTATTAACTCTCCTATTACCTTCATTATGTTGTTTGTATTTTTCTAGATGTAAATCTGAATATACTATGGCAATAGGTGTGCTCATGTTATTTTTGTTTTATGTTAAACTTTTCTCTTGTGTCTTTGTTAATATCTCTTAATACATGTTGTATTATATCATTAACCCTTTCTAATCTATGGGCCATATCCCAGCCTTTGATATAAGTAAAGTTAGGTAGTTCAACATCTCGCCTTTCTATAGATTGTTCGAATACGCCATTTACCATTGTTTGAAAATATGGGTTACTTATCCTAAGTCCATCCATTTCTATTTTACCATTTATCATATCCCATTCAGAAGCTAAATGTATTTGTATATTACTTTCGTCATAAATACCATCACCTGCCTGATTTACCAATGATTGATATGCTCTCATGGTTTGTGTATCTGTGAAAGCTGAGATGTTTACAATGAAATATACCCAGTTATCTAATAAACTTCTATCTGTAACGTATTTGGGATACATGCTTAATTCAGCTACTCTGTAATTTATTAAATCACATTGAAATTGAATTCCCCATTGTGGATCCAGAGCTGATCTTTGGATTATATCTGCTTGGCTTTCTATTCCATGTTTTTCCCAAATGGGTTTAGATGATGTTGTAACAAAAGGAATACCGTATCTATTGGATATTTCTTTTGCTAATGTTGTTTTACCTATGCCTGAGTGGCCACTGATTGATATCTTCATAATTAATACTTTCTAAGTCTATTATCAATTAAGTTTTGATTTTTGAATAAACTTCTAAACTGTGTCCAAGAAGCACAGAAGTTACTTGTTATATTATTAATAGTAGGAGTATTAATTCCTATATGTTCCATCGGGCTCCAGTGGCCAGAAGTTATTAATTTAACCGCTAAACTATAGTCAGCCTTGTGATCAGCTATACCATCAAAATTATTATAAGATACCTTTGCACATTTACCAGCTGATATTAATGCTAAATATATATCTGATAAAGGGAATTGATCAAAATCATGTGTGGCCTGTAAAACTTCTAATTCAGTTTGTACCTCTTGGTAATGTTCAGAGTTTAAATAATCCTGAACTTCAGAGTCTATGATAAAAGGTAAGTGCATACCCCATTGGTTCATATATCTTGGTACTGAGTTATTCATTGCTATTGTTAATTTCAATGCTGCCTCAGCAATATGTATTTCTGCTGCTTCATGGTTTCTTAATGCCATGAAATTATCAAATGAAGTTGATGTTACCAGAATTTTATGATATAAGAAAGGTTCTAGTAATCTATTGGTAATTTGTTTGGTTACCTTTTGTTCATTTAAACATACTGCTCCTGCTACAGCATCATCTAAATTACTTAACCATATATCTTTAAATTCATTGTAGGCTTCTTCATCAATATATTCTGTACCTTGCATACCTTTATGTGTTTTCTGTACAGCCATTGGAATGAAAGGGTTATGAATAACATTATTTACCATCTTTTCAAATGGGATAGCCCTAGATGAAGCAGAATTTCTACTTAATTTTCGATGGGTATTAAATTCAGCTAATACTATCCTTGGGATTTGAACTACTAAAGTGGTTAATCTTACTCCTTTAGAGTTAATTGAGTCTAATAATACTTCTGCTGTAATATTACCTCGGGTTGTTTCGTTTACGTACATTGAGTGACAGTTCTTTAAATGTGTTAATAAATTCGGGTTTGTTAAACGTTGTAATTGAATGTTGAGCAGCTAATAAATTTAATTCCGTAGTGTTTACTTTAGATGCCTTTGTAATTGGGATATCTTTTAATTTTATTTTATGTTTTCTACAGAAATATCTTATATCAATAAGCTCTTTATTTGTGTTGTAAATTTTCTCAAGTAATTTCTTATCAATCTTTTTAAAATTATCTTTTGACTCAAGAAATTTTGATATACTAGAAAACTCATTTAAGAATTGAGTGATTGTTTTTTCTCCCATACCCTTGTAGCCTGGAATACAATCTGAATTATCTCCATCTAATGCAAGGTAATCTACACATTGTTCAGGTGAAAATTTAAAATACTTCTGATAATTCTTATGTGTTATTCTTTCATCTTTCCAAGGGTTCCATAAACTTATTTTCTCATCTATAAGTTGTACAAAATCCTTATCCGTCGAAACTATGATAACCATACCTTTTCTTGAGGCTCTTCTGGCATACAGATAAATTATATCGTCTGCCTCTAAATCTTTCCTAGAAGAAAATGGGATACCTAAGTACCCCAATGTTTCTTTTATTAATTCCTTTTGCCTTTTGAAATCTTCATAATCAAAATCCGATTTAGACTTCCTTTCTTTGTAGGTTGGTAAAACTTTTAATCTTCTTTTATCTCTCCCACCGTCGAATGCTACTATAACATCTGTTGGTTTATGTAATTTAATTAGTGATGATAAAAGATATGGAAATCCAAATATTGCTGCTGTATTCTCGCCTTTATCATTTCTCATTGCTTTGAATTTATGGAAAGCCCGATGACAAAGGTTATTTCCATCAATGATTAAAGTTTTCCTTGATCTCATTTTCTGTTGGTTTTCTAAATTTATATCCTGCAACTTGTTTTCTAATATATTTCCCATCTTTGTAGGGTTTTTGATTTAAACATTGTCCTATGTTCTTTGAACTAGCTTTTAATCCTTTTGATATTAAATAGTCAGCCGCTTCTTTCTTTGAATAGAAGAATACTTCCTCTTGATCATTATAGGCAATTAACCCTTTTGAATTTGGGCAATCTTTACCGGTTTTTCCTAACTTAGCCTTTCTCATTAATTCTTTAGTTTCCTCAGTATGCCTGAACCCTATCCTAGCTTTTCTTAACTTAGCCCTAGTTATTTCAGTAGCTCTTAAACCATCTCCCCCGAGTGTACCATTTGTTAATTTAGTAAGAGTTGAATACTTGGCTATATATTTTATTTCGTATTCAACCCAATCTTTTCCTTTAGGTATTTTTTTCACTCTTTTTATTATGGGTTTTAAATCTCTTTTTAAAAGACTCCTAATCCATTTGTGTTTATGGGTTTTGTTATTCTTTATAGAATCCCGAATATGGGCACTGAGTCTCCTCTTTAATGTTTTGTTCGTATAACCTATGTATCTTACTTCATTGGTTATTGGGTCTAGTAATTTATATATAGTTTCCATATTAGACGGTAATAAGGTATTGTTTTATTGTTACCGTCTAATAGGATCCTACTTTTATTTACTAGTTGTCATCTTCTTCTGATTTTTCTGTAGTTATAGGATAAAGATTTTCGGTAATCTTAGAAAGCTTACTTCTAGTTTTACTGATTGTATTGATACCAGATTTCCTAATAAGTTTTTTACGAAGTTCATCATCTTCATTTATCTTCTTAATTAAGGCATCTTCACCATTAGCAATCATTTTCCCAGACATGTAATATCGGCTTGATCCTTTTTTTCTTTCTAATACCCCCATATCTACTAATAGTTCCGGTAGTCCAAAATACTTGTTGAAGCCTACATCAGTAACTTCAGTATCAACGAAATAAACCTCTACTCCTTTTAATGTGGGTCTTGGTGGTGCTACTTTATTTTTCTTAATCCTAATTGAGGTAACTCTACCAACTCTTTCTTCTTTACCTTTAATCTTTTTATTAATGGCTTTACCCCCATAGATACCAACTCTTATAGAAGCATAGAACCTTGTGGCTTTACCTCCGGGTGTAGTATCTGGGTCTTCGAATTGTGATGCCCCAATTTTAGATCGTAATTGATTGATAAGGATTACTGTGATACCTAAGTCTTCATATAAACCATTTCTACCTCGTAACCAACTATCAATAGCTTTTGCTCTATTTCCCATTTCAGCTTTAGCATCTGTTTGGGATACGTTTAATTTATCTAAACATTCTAGTGCAGCTAGGGAGTCGACTACCAATAAGATAGGTTCATTTTTAGTTAACTTATTTCTGTAGTATATGCCCATATCTACAGACCAGTCTGAAATCCTTTCTATTGCTTTTTCTTTGTAAATTTCTACTTTTTCTAAATCTAACCCATTTTTCAAAGCCCAATCCTGGGTGAAAGCAAATTCGGCATCTGCCCATAATACTATACCCCCAAGTGCCTGTGTAGTGTAAGCAAAATCAAATGCTGTTAGAGATTTACCTGATGACTCTTCTCCAAAGATTTCGATGATTTTACCGTAAGGGGCTCCTCCACCCCATTGATGATTTAAAGCCAAGATCCTAGAAGGTATCCAAAGTGTATCTTCACCATGTACAACTACTTGGCTGGCTAAGCCTGAACCTGCATATTTTTTACGTAATGCAGATTCAGTAGATACTTTTAATTTATTTTGTTTCTTTTTAGCCATGACTTATGTATTAGATGTCTCTTTTACGTTTCTTAGTTTTACTACTAGTTTTATCTTTAGAAGTTTTTGAAGATTTCTCTTCTCTTCTTCTTTTAGATTTTCTAGGAGTATCATCTTCATCAGCATCTTCAGAAGCGGTACCTAAGAATTGATTTAATTTTTGTAAGGTTTCCTCATAAGTATTAACCTTAGCTTTTACCATTTCTTCAAGGTCTATAACCTTTTTAGCATAAGCCTTTGGTACTGCTGTATTCTTACAAGGTGATACTGTATACTTGGTATCATTCTTACCTTTACCAGTTCTTGTGATTTTGATATCATATCCTTCTTTAGGATCAGTCATATCTCCCCATTCATCATCATCTAAGTAAAGATCGATAATATCTTGGTATGTACCCCCAGCAATTGTGAATAACTTTTCAGAGTTATCTTCATCAACCTCTTTACCTTTATCATCCTTGTACATAATTTGAGGGATAACATATTTTTTACGAGGTACTAATTTCTTAGCTATCTCTATATCATCCTCATCAGAAGAACCTTTTAAATCCTGATACTTTTCCATACATGCACAAGGTTCACCGAATGTTGCTGGTGATATTACCTCTCCTATATCTCCTAACCAGAATGTAGTTAATTCAAAAGCAAACTCATTATCTGCTCCACAATTCATAATTCTCATACGAATTGTACCTTCTTCTTTTTGTCTTAAAATAAAACCTCCGCCTGAGGCTTTTTTCTTAAGCTCCGTCTTCTTTTCCAACATTCGTTGTTTTAAAGTCTTTGTTGCCATTTGTTATATTAAATTAATTATATTATTTCTTTTCGTTTGTTTGCCGCTATAGTTTGGATTAATGAACTCCTTTGGTTGAATGCATCTACACAAGCTTTAATTGTTAAGTAATCCTCTTCAGCTTTAATACGTTTTTTTAATACTATTTGATATTCACTATCGGATAATGTGTGGGCTTCTGCTATATCATTTGAATAAGGTCTACCTGTATTACTATCCCTTTCTTCTTTCCAACTTAAAAAAATTGATGCTTTCTTTTTTTCCTCTTTTCTTATAGCTTCTTCTAATGTACCTTTTAATTTTGCTACTAATACATTAAGAAATCCCTGATGTGTAGGTTGTTCGGTTATTTCTGTATTAATACGACTTACTGATATATTTAATTCCTCGGCTAGGTTAAACTTAATCTTATCGTTATTATATAATATTTCAATATCCATTAATGTACTGCTTTTTGCAATATTTTTTATCTTTCTAGCCATTATAAGTATATACTTGATTAGTTTATTATAAATAGTATACTATGCTACTTGGTTTAAGTATTCTTTCATCACCTGTACATAGTCAACATTACTCCTATATGATTTTAAATCTCCCCAAGATTTTTCTGATATCTCAAAGTCAACCTTCATTGTTACGTCATCAATTTGAAAACCGAACCATTCCATTGTTTCAGGGTTACTACATATTTTTAATAATTTAGGTACTGTGTTGTGAATTGCTTCTGGTTTTATAAAGAAACCAAGTGAATCATGTACAGTGTAGGCCTGAGGTAAATCTATAAGTAATACATCAGGATCATTAGAATAAATATTTAACATATCATTAGTTAATTTATCAAACTTTATGCCTTTAGCATGTAATGATTTTTCCCATATTAAGATAGATGAAAATAATGTGTAATCAGAAGCTGCCCCTTGAATAGGAGCATTAACAGATTGGCGTAAAGCTTGTGCTACTAAGGCATTATTATCTGAATCAACATCCCAAAGTCTTCTCTTTCTTCCGAATACATTTTTAACATATGCATTTTCATTTGCTAAAGCATGTTGCTTCTTAACGAATGACGCTACTTTAGGGAATGTTTTATCGAAATCTTTTAAGAATTGTTTTGCTTCATCAACTGAACATCCTAATGATCCAGCTAACTTATTAGCCCCTTGTCCATAGATGATACCGAAGTTAATTGTCTTAGCTTGCTTTCTCCTAACTTTCCATACTTTAAATTCTGGATCATTCTCATCCTCTTTATCCAAGATTTCCTTAATTCTATCGTATTCATCTTCAACATGGTATTTCTTTAAAGCTGACATGATATGAATATCTTTTCCTTCTTTGAACCATTTGATCATTGTCTTTTCTCCAGCTTGTGCAGCCATTACCCTTAATTCAGCCTGAGAATAATCGAGCTGTAATAAGAAATACCCTTTAGGTGGTACAAACATTTTCTTGATATCGGATGATGTGGTATCCCGAGGAATTTGTTGTAAGTTAGGATCATTAGAAGATAATCTACCTGTTACAGTTTGATGGAGATTAAATCGTCCATGTATTCTTTCACCGTATGATACTTTTTCTCTAATACCTTTTACGAAAGTAGAATACATTTTAGTTAATCCCCTGTATTCTAATAATTCTTTACAGAACCCGGTTTTATCAATTTTTTCTAATTCAATTAATACCTCTTCATCTGTACTTGGATTTTCTGTTTCATTTTTCCATTTATCAGTGGTGTATTTTATAATAGGAAAATTGAAACCTTTTTCTGAAGTAAAGAATAGAGCTCCCATTTGTCCGGGTGATCCAAAATTAATGGGGTCATTTAAAGCTTGCTCTGCTTTTGTTGTAAGGAAATCTCCAGCTCTCCATCTATCAATTTTATCCTCTCTGGTTTGTATAGATTTCTTTTTGGTTTTAATTTTTTTAGGATCATCTAAGTTCTCTATCTCTTCCTCTATTTCTTCTATCTCTAGTTCAATTTTGGTAATTAACTTTTCTAATCTCTCATTAAATTGCCATTTCTCAAACTTACGTATATATTTATTAGCTCTTAGTTTATCCTCACATTCTTGAATTAAACCTTGATACTTAATAACTAAACCATCTAAGTATGGGACATCAATTGGAATACCTTCAAACTCAGAGTCACCCAATACATATGATGCCATCATTAACATGTTTCTGAATAGGTGATAAAATTTATTACTTATTAATTGTTTTTCAAAGAATATCATTAATCGTAATGTGTTATCGGTATCCAATCCACAATATTTTGATAATCCTTCTAGTGGTTTTTCATCCCACGGTAATTTACTACCTTCGTAGTTCTCCTCATATCCTGCAAATTCAGGTATATATTTTGATACCTGTGATTTAAGGTCATTTGGACGTTCTTCATTTAAAAGGTATTTAGCCAACATCCCATCAAATACTCTACCATAGATTTTACAATCATATTTCTTTAACCAGGTGTATTCGAATTTAAAATTCCATGCTACCTTTACTATAGATTTATCTTCTAATACTTCTTTAGAAAATTTCTTAAGTATTCTTAACCAAGGTTGTTTACTTTCTTTTACCCCAAAGTCATAAAATGGACTATCGAAATGTCCTAATGGTATTATCCAAGATGAGCCTGGTTGAAATGATACACCTAATATAGTTGGATATCCTAGTGGCGAATGATGTGGATGTCCTGAGGTTTCAAACTAAATATGCATCAATTGATTTTGAAACCTCAGGACATATTTAGTTTGCTTACAATATCGTATGAGCCTATCTAATTCTTTTTCCGTCTTTATTATTCTGTAGACGCTTCCCATATCTTTTCTGTTTTTACGTTACTTAGTTTTAAAACCTGTAATCCGGTTGTATCTCTGTACTCATCTAAATAGTATACTTCATCTATTCCAGCTTGAATGATTAGCTCGGCACATTTTTCACAAGGTTGTAAAGTACAATATAATATACAATTTTCTGTTGATATTCCTTTTCTAGCACAGAAGGCAATAGCATTAGCTTCTGCATGTACAGTCCTTGAATTACCATTGGCATCTATCCCATTTTCATCTGGTATTCCGGGTAATACTCCATTATAGCCTGTGGCCACTATTCTACCATCTATTACTAAAACACAGCCTACTTGTTTTCTTGTGCAAGTAGACCGTTTAGCAATAGTTTTGGCAATATCTATAAACATTTGTTCTCTAGTTATTCTATTAAATTGTTTTGCCATAGTTTTATCTTTTTTTCTTTTTTGTCAAACATGTATTTGTCATTAGAAAAACGATGAAGATTATAGATATCCATTTTAACTGTGCCTAATTGTAGGTTAGGATGGCTAGTTTTTAATATATCATAGATATGTATAAGTAATCTAGTTGTTAAATAAATATCATTTCTGAAGTGTCGGTAAAGATCACAACTTCTAATGGTGTATATTAGATGAATACTTAAATCTTCTGGTTTTATATAAAAATAGTATCCAAGAGTACAAGGTACTCTACGTCCTTTAGCCCCAGTATCTTCTGGAAACCAGATTGGTAAGTAAGCTTGTCGTGTTAGGATTTTATCTTCTAATTGTGATATTAGATCATTTAAATCCCCATATTGATAACGGATACCGTGATTTGGGTCTACTGTAAAACCTGGTGGTATATTCTCATTACCAGCCATTTTAGGCCAAAACCTTTCCTGATATGTATGAGAGAATTTTTCATCCTTGTAATTACTATTGTCAAGGTTTGAATGGTAAGGCCAGTTTTTATAAGTGTCGCCAGGATTTGTTGGTGTTCCTGATATACGTTCTTGGAAATGGTCATCAGCCCAAGGTATATCTGCCCCACATACTAATGCCAATTGGTTTAGGTCATTAGCATAAAATCCCGGACTAAATTTTAATGTAATGTCTCTTATAACACCCATAGTAAAGTTATTAAAGTCCTCATTACCTTGCCAATCATTTATGGGTTCAGCTTTAAAGTTATCTTCAAATAATTTTACTGTTTCTGCTATAGTATCTTTTAATCCTAAGAACTTAGGTTTGGTTTCATTATATCTTACCATCTTTCTTTAATTTTTTGTTATAGGCTCTTTTATATTTTTTTCGTTGTGCTATTGTTATGCAATCTTCTGGGTAATCTATATCATTCTTAAATAGTAGAAGATCTTTTGCATACATTGGCTTGTCACCCTTAAGTCCTTGTAGTTGATTAACTGATCTAAGGAATACTTTATAGGTTACTTTTTTAGGATCAATTGTTTTAAACTCTTCTGTAATCCTTAAAACCCTTTCTTGCCAGTTAGTCATTTTCTTACCTTTTACCTCTAATACACTTTTCAAGGGTTTATAGATATCATACATACAGAATGATTCAGCACTTTGATAAACATTAGTACATAACATCTTTATCATTATGTGTTGATCTTCACCATATATATATTCTGCTATACGTTGTACCAATAATAAATCCAATAAGAGCCTTTTAGTTATCTCAGATGATCTAAGATGGAATGTAGCGATTGGTATATCAGTTTCTTGTGTTCTACTGAATGTTAGAGATAATAAGCAATTCTTACCATGCCCATGACTGTTATCAAATTGCATTGATATATTGTAATTTGGATTTCTACCTCCTTCTTTAGCTAAGATTTGTGATTTAAGGATATCTAGGTAATTAAGATTTACGTAGTTATTTATTAATCCAGTCCATTTCTGTAATCTGTAACCAAATGTGTTTCCGAAATCCATTTCTGGTAATACCCAGGCTTTACGTATTTTAATGAAATTATCGAAAGCAATAAGTTGACTGCCATTTCTGCAGCCTTTACTTAATATCTCTTCTTCATTGTTTAAGAAGTATTCATTTAAACCTTCCCAAGCTTCTTGTGAGTTTCCGAACTCTAAATATCTGACCATGGTATCTCTAACTTTGTTTCTGTTGTTGTTAATAAAATATTGATTGTTATCATTAGCCCAAAAACAAATCCCAATAGATCCTCATCTTTTTCCTGGAATAAACTTTGTCTGATATATTGTATGTTAGTGAATACATCTAAGATTTCACCTTTTATCCAGGCTCTGTATGCATCACTATAAAATATAGTTCTATTACCAAAGAACTTTTGATAGTTTGGGTTTGGTATTAATCCAAAGCTTATCAACTCTTTTACTGCTATACGTTTTAATCTTTCAAAGATAAATCCTCTTTCCATATAATGGGCTGAGTCTGCCAGTCCTATTGATGTTACGTATTTATCTGCAGTGATATCCAAATCTTCTTCTGTAATACCCATATACCCTAATAATATAAAAGCATTTCCATATAGTAGGTTTATTTGTTCATCATGTTTTTGGATTATCTCTTCGGTTAGTTTTTGAGACTCTATCATTACTATTACCTTTTCATAATAATTAACAATGTTATTGTTTAGAGTATCACAATGGTCTATAAACTCGGAATAGTCCTTTATGATAGGCCTATTCTTTCCAGCGTTATTAAATCTTTCTGTAACTGTGTCCATTATTTAAGCTTTTTGTATATTTCTTTGATTTCATCCCTGGTACTACCATAGGTTGATTTAGCTTTAGTGATAATTTCAGATCGTGTTAAACCTTCTTTCATTTTAGTTTTAACCCATTTCTCTAAAGCTTTATTTTCTGTAGGTTTTTTCTTGTCTAGTTTATCAATTTCTAAATCTTTAAATTTACTATCTTTTTCAATCTTACCCCTTTCTAAGTGTAATTTCTGACCGAATACTATAGCACATAAAGATTGATCCCCACATCTTCTACATTCTGATTCTGCTAAGTTATAATGTTTACCAAAACATGGATCATCATCTGTACCGAATTTAGTGATGTCTATTGGTTTTAGAAATTCCTCTTCTTTAATTCTACTTTTTTTCTTTGCTTCTCGTTTTGCCATTTCAATTAGTATTTTGTATTAATAGTACTCAGATTAACATTTCATTATTACCTTCATACCGGACTCCTTGTAGTATCTTATGCGATGTTTTGAGTGTCTCATTAGATAAACTCCCTCATCCATAAAATCATCCATGTATACCTTTTTCTTAGATTGATCCTTTCTTTCACCCCTACCCATTATTTGCCAAATTGTTTCTTGTGAGTCAGAGCCTGCTGCATTTTGAATATATCTCACTAAAGGCATATTCTTACCTCTCTTTACAATAAATGATGAAATAAGGATATCTACTTTACCAACTCTATACCTTTCAAATATATCTTTTCTGTTCTTAGTATCCCCATGTACCATTTCTATTTTATATTTGTGACCTAGTTCACTTTGGAATATCTTATACATTAAATCAATGTGATCATGGAATTGACAAACTACCAATGCAGGTAATCTTTTTAATTTGGCTTGAAACTTTAATCTTCTAACACATTCTAAAGCTCTATCCTCATTGTACATTATACCTGAGTCATATTCTCCTTTGAAATCACCTTTCATACCAGGTTTATTAGAACCTCTATGGATGTTTACTATAATTGGAGTTGAATGTCCCAATTCTACCATCTCAGCTTTTGTTATCCTGAATACTTCATTACCGAATATACAGTGTATGTTTTGATTTTTGGGTAAATCCTTTTTTAGTTTACTTAAGAATATAGAACCGGATAGTGCTACTCTCACTGCGGCATTGATTGCTATATTGATAACGCTTTTATAAGAATTGTTATCCGCTAAATCTCCCTCATCAACTAATAAGATACCAACTGACTCTATCTTTTTCCTAAACTGTCTTAAGTTATCTCCTGATGTTAAAGTTTGAACCATAGCAATAGTGATATTACCCCAATGGTTATCTTTCTTTCCCCTTATGAAGCCAATATCTTCATCTCTTAATAACATTGGCATCTCCCTTTTAAACTGTTCGAATAAGTCACCATCATTAAGTAATACTAATGTAGGTATCTTTCTCCTGTATGCTTCATGAATACCGGCCATGATAGTTGTCTTACCAGCATTAGTTGCAGCATTGATAGCACCGATAGGAAAATTAATATCTCCTACTTTGTTATGTGTTACAGAATGGATTGCATCAGCCTGATATTGTCTATCGCCTTTTAAGGTATGCTCCCCTACATATCTTATTTTCTTGGGTTTAATATCCCACTCTTTCCTATAATCTTCTAATACTACCTTTTTCTTTAGTACTTTCTCTATGAAATCTACTACCTGAGGTAATAGGCCAGTCTTAAAGAAATCTGCATTTGTAATGTAATTGATTTTACCATCCCAGTTGTCTCCAATATTTCCTCTCCTTCGAATGTGAAAAGCATTTGGGTTTTTAATGTTAAACTGTTTTTTGAGCCTCTCAATAATTTTGATATCTCCTACAAGTTTACATTTCTGATTAGTTACCTGTATTACCATCTTTTAATTTTTTAAGTTTATCTGCAAAGCTTTCTGTTGCTGTCTTATGTGTACTAACTCTGATTTTATTTTCATACATATACTTACTTAGCCTACTCATTGCTTTATCCCCAACTAGATGTTGTGGTTCAGGATATGAGTCAGTCCACATTAATCCGTGGAATTGGGCTTTGATGTAAATATCTGATGGTATGTCCATTTCATCAGTTAACCTTCTAACTTCTATGAAGTGCCTGTATATAGTTGGGTCCTTATCATAATTTATAACTAATCCATTTTGTTCTGTAATTAGTTTAGAATAAATATTAAATATCTCTTTTGTTTCGCTGCTATTTTCATCTTCTAGTATAAATTTTTCAGCTTCCATTATAGAATATACTTTTTCTGCTAGATTAACTAACTTGCCAATGAAATTTAATGAAGATGATATTTTTGGGATTGCTATATTCAAATACTTCATAAATCCTTCTTTTTTCTCCAGTTCAAAGGTATTACAAAATTCTATACATATAGCAGTTAATTCCTTAAGTGCACCGTATTCTTTAGAGTCAGGTTCTACTTTAGTTTTTGTGTAAAGTTTGGTTTTACTTCTACGAATATGATAGATTAAATTAGATAACATCATAGCATCAGACTCAGAAGCTTTCACTAATTGTTTTACCTTCTTATCCAATTTATCATTACTTATAGAAAGGCTTCTGTTATTTAAAGTATGCTTCTGAGCTTTTTTTACTATTTCAGTAGCCAGTTTTTTATAATTCCAATTTACGGGTGAACCTTCCACATCCATGATCTCAAATAAAATCTTGGCTAATTTACTTTCTGTAATGTGTATTGAGGGTTCTCTCTTATCCATTTTTCAATAATATTAATTCGTTGTAATTCAAATATCTTTGTTTTGCTGTAATCAATAAAGATTTCTTCCTACCTAAGTCATTTATATCTCTGGAATCCTTGAAAGGCATAATCTTTACTCTTTTAAAAGGTTCTAATTTTATAGCTAATTCTAAGGCATCCTCATATCCATCGTGATCAAATCCTATAATGTATTTTTTTACAGGGGCTTTTATTAAAAGGTTTATTTGGTAATTTGATACTTTCTTACCACCCATAGATACTGCATTATCCCCGATGGTTCTGGCATTCATTAATCCTTCAACTATAAATACTCTATCATACATTAGTAGAGCATCAGAGTTATACATTAACATACTTTTACCTAATCCAAAATCTTCTACTAAAGGGTTATTAAAACGTGGCCCATCTCCTAGAAATCTCCTTGCATTGAAATATACCAATCTACCATTCCTATAAAAAGGCATTATGATATATCCAAAGTATTTGTCTTTGTTACAATATCCCCAACCAGCCTTAGCTAATTCTTTGATATCAAATCCTCTTTTAATTAAATAGTTTCTTGCAGAACATGCTAATAGTGAGTCCCCTCTACTTATATTCTTGTAACCTTCTGGTAATGTAACATTTTCTTTTAATTGGTATAATTCAACTGCCTCTTCATAAAAATCAATTCCCTCAAAGGCCTTTAACACTTTAAAAACCTCATTATTAGTAACAAGGTTTTCTAATAGCATTATAGCATCTATTGGTTTGTCATTATATTTACATCTGAAACAATTGGTTCTCATTAACGTTAGATTGACTCCCCATTTGTTTTCTCCACATGATGGGCAATCACCTTTTAACCAACCTCTTCGGTATTTCTGTAATCCAGCTCTTTGTGTGAAGTACTGGTATAATTTCCGTTTAAGATGCGTCCCTGAAATCATCTTTTCTATCTTTACGTTCTTTCTTAGATACTACATTATTAGACTCATTCTGTTGTTCTACGAAAGGTTTATAAAATTCTGTATCATAAGTATGCCTTTCAGTTGTAGTTAACTCATTAACCCTTTGGGTATTTAAATTAGCCTTAAATACTGCTCTACCGTCTGGTTGTCCATCACGTTGTTCTACTATCTCCATTCTAAAGAATCCCGCTTCTTCTTCAGGTTCTGATCTATTTAATCCGAAGATTGCCTGAGCATGTCTTACTATATCAACACAGTTTGCAATATCCTCTCCGACGTATTTAGTTTTCTGTCTTATCTTAGCAGCTTCCCTTGTAACGTGATTAGCAGTCCATATATGAAGGATATCATTTTTTAAAGCTAAGTTCCCTAATTCCAAATATACGTTTGATATCCTTGTTCTATCTTCATCTCCACCGTATGTTGAAGATTTCATTTTAGCAGCATAATCTATAATTAATATATCTGCTCTAAATCCGAAATCTCTATACAATATATCCAGATCATTTTGAATATCATTAGTATCTGTTACCAACGCTGGCCTCCTTAATACCACTACTTCTCCACCAATCCTTTTGTATTTTCTAAACCTCCTTTGTATCTCGGTATCCTTATCACCAGATAATAATGTTTTCTTATCTATGTCCATAATGGATTGTTCTAATCTGGCAAAGATATTATCATCACCATTTTCTAAATCGACTATGACAACTTTAAGTCCCATTCTAAGATACCCCCTAGCCGCATTGGCTAACATTGTAGTTTTACCCTTTTTCTGTTTATCTAATACAACTAGAATAGAACCAGCTTCATATCCACCGGCATTGGTTAAGTAGTTTATTTGTTTGAAAGGTGTTGGAAATATTGTTTTCCTATCCTGTCTTCTGAATTGACGTTCTTTAATGTTTTCTAATAAGAAGGCTTTTTCATAGTTTTGCATTTTATCTTCATCAGCCAATGCTACTCCTATTTGTTTTGAAAATTGTTCATAAGCCGAGTAATTGTTTAAGTCGAAATTTGTAAGTAGATTTCTTACTAATACATACCTTCTAAACTCTTTACAATTCTCATATATTATATCACCATCCTTTACTGGTACATGGTATAAATTTTTAATTAACCCAATTATTGTACTTTGTTCATCCTTGGTTACAAGGTTTAAATATTGTTTAGATGTTAATAATGTAGAGACATTTTCCCTTAAAATAGTTTCTCCGGGTATTCTCCTTTGTTTTTTGTAGAATGTTTTTATTGCATGGGCTAAAACCTGATGTTCTATTAAAGTGAAATAATCATCATCATATTTCTTTAATGCATTCTCCCCATTTTTATCCTGTACTGTATACCTTAATAAATCCCATTGGTATTCAGTTGTGAACTTAAATCTGTTTTCTGGTTTTAACATGTTATTATATGATTTTTATACATATATAATAGTATTTGAAAATTTTTTAATTACTAGGGTTATTAATTATAATATTATATATATATTTGTCAAACAAAAATAAATAATACATAATTTAATAGTAAACTCAAGTAACATGGAAATACACCGTTTAGAAGAAATGAAAACCGGATATGATGAAGTTTTGTTCAATAAGTTATATAAAGAAACCAAAGGTTTAAGAAGATCATTAGCTTCTCAAATTGATCACCGGAGATATGGAGTTTCACCTGATATAGTTCTATCTTGGTTTGATGATAAGTTTATATTTGTATTCCAGAAACATGCTGATAATAAAGATCCTGATGTATTAAAAGGTTTTATTATTAATTCTCTTAAAACATTTAAACTTCGAGTATTAAGAGTAGCTTATCAAAAAGAAGGTGAATTTTATAATAGCATCATATCAAATGATATAGAGGACTTCGATATATTAGATACTATCCCAGATCATGACCCAGAAGAAATTCATAGTATATTTTATGAAACTATGATGGAGTATATGAAAAATCATTTAACAGACAATGCTTATTTAGTTCTGCAGTTAAAATTAAATCCACCACCCTATATAATTAGTAGGTTAGAAAGAAATTCCTCTAGAATACCAAATGAATTAATTATAGAGTTCTTAAATATTGAGTATGATGATTACAATGATGCTGATAATTATATAAAGATTTTAAATAAAGAAATTAATCAAGCAATAAAAAACGCCAAAGAATATTTCCGAAGATCATAAACTTTGGCGTCAACCACAGAAAAATAGGCAAGTATTAAACGGTATGTTTTAAGCTTCCTCTAAACCAGTTGGTGAAAGGATATTATCACTTGGATTATATTGTGAATTAAATTCTGATCTTATCCTATTTACATTTAAATTAGCGGCTTCTATCTGTGAAGATAATTCTAATGATGTTACTAAGGTTAACTCTGCTTGAGCAATTCTTAGTCTATCAAACCATCTTTTAGAAGGAGCTGCAGGGATTATAGTTCCTGGTTGTCTATTAGGTCTAGGGTTCATTTCTAGTTCTGATATGTTTCTTCCTACCATATCATAAGGATCATTTATTTGTCCTTCTACTCTTTCTATTACCTCATTCTCTGTATTAGGTAAAGCATTGGTAACAGAGATTACAATGTTACCTGAGTCTATTTCGAAATATATATTTTCTGTTATCATCTTATGAACTTGTTTTAATGAATAATGCTATGTATTTTATCATCTGTGCTGCCTGAGCATTGTTATTAGAACAATTGGCTGTACCCTCAATAAATCCGAATGCTCCAGTACCCGATCTTCTCCAGTTTATGAATAATACGCTACCATTAACTGTATCTGCTTTGAATGACATAAAATAAGGAGAAGGTGAAAATGATACCAAATCTTCTATGGTATATCCTACTGGTGGATTAACTGTAAATCTATTAAATGGCCAATCATTAGGACCTTTAGTTCCATCGGGTGATGTTGTTATAACACTACCTTCTACTACCTTTACTGCCCCTAATCCTAAATGCCTTAAGCCTGCTGGTGTTACTGTACCCACATCTGGTAATAATGTAGGTACCCCTTGTGTTGTTAGATCCTCTAATGTTGATCTTACTAATCCCGGCGAAGCAGAAGTTGCTGATAGTGATGGTAAGTGTCCTGGTGCTAATGCTACAGACATTGATGATCTAGCAGCTAACTCTTGTGGATTAGCTATCCTCATTATTCCAGGTACAGTTGTAGTGGCTTGGCCAGGTAAACTATTATTAATTATTTGTTGGATATATGTTTGTAAATCCCCTTTGAATAACTGTAATAATGCTGGAGTAATATATAACTCATCATTGTTTAAATCTGATGTACCTCCATTAATGTTTGCACTTGTTGCTCTTCTTACTAAACCAGTGAATGTTGTTGTAGCTTGGTAATCTGCTAATGATGATGGTGTTAATGCAGCATTTCCTAAAACCTTAGCTTTCGCTTCTGTTGGTGTAGCATATCTAGTTTTTCCTTCTACTGTTGTACTTGCTGGTGGTACCGCTACAGTTGAATTAATGATTGTTGCTAATACTTCATAAGTCATATCTCCCGGTAATGCTGGGTATGATGGAGTATATGTAATATCACTAAATTGAAACCCGTTTGCTGCTATCTTTAAAACACCCAATACAATTTGTGTACTGGGATTAGGTACTGTTGGGATTGATGCTGAGTTAATAGGACCTTTTACAATGCTGAATGTTATAGGTGTTCCTCCTTGAGTTTCTTGGTAAATGTTCTCAGCAATGATGATATCATTTCTGTCCATTGTATTACCAGAGTTTGTTTCGATAACGAGGTTTATATTATCTTCTACGTGTGCAACTATCCCAGATTTGAAAAGGATAGAGCCGAATACTGGCATGGTTGTGTTAGTAGAACTCGTTTTACTTACCTTATCTGTATGTGATAGAATAAGGTTTAATGCTCCACCTGATTGTAATAAATCAAAGCCACTATATCTTCCTGCTTTATGCATTCCGATGTCTCTCTGTCCTGTAGGAAAAGAGTTAACTGGGGCTCTGTATGTTGTGAAAAGTGTTGTTGCCATAATTTCCTATTGATTACTTGTTATTATTATTTTCCAGTCAACCTGTAATAATAGGTTGCTGTTTTCTTTAAAGATTGTTAGGTTTTCCTTGATTGCTAGTTTTTTGTTTAAAGCAGAACAAATTAATTCTAATCCAGTTATCATACCAGAGAATTGTGACTCAGGAAATACTGCTCTAAATACTATAGCATTTTCTTGTGGAATATAGTGTACGTTATTAACAGTACTTTCTTGTTGTCCAAAGTCCCCAATGATTTTAATCCTATCAACAGATTTATTAAAATCCTGCTGACTAAGGCATCGAGTTATTATTTCTAGAGAATCCATAGTAATATTATTACTAGAATTAAAGATTACTTCTTCTTCTTTACTAGGATTAATAGTTTTAACTGTAATTTCCCCTTTAATTCCTATGTTTAATTTATTATTAACCATTACGCTTCGTTTTTAGATATTTGTCCTTTAGCATCTAACATTATCTTCTTTACCTCTTTTGGTTCTGCTATTTTCCAAGGACATCTCCTGATTGCCAATAACCTTGTTTTTAAAATCCTTGTTACGTTTACCATATTACTTTGATTTCCGCCTAGAACATGGTAAGCTTCTTTATCTTCCCCAACATAGAATCCTACATGGCCACCTGTTCCTCTACTGAATACCAAAATATCTCCAAGTTTAGCAGTAGTTTGTTTAGTTCCAAAACTAGCCCAGTTCCTAGCCCATAAAGGTGCTTTTACTGGTTCGAAGTTTGCATTCTTAACTACTATTGCTACGAATAAACCACACCATGCAATTTCATCTGCATTGTATGTATTTTCCATATTAAGAGTTTTAGCCCAACCCATAATAGTTGCATTGTGTTTTGGTCCAACTATTTCTGTAACACCATAAAAGGCCATAGCTTCTGCTATAACCTTAGGACTTTGTACTTTTTTTAACCAACTATATTGTTCTTGCATAATATTATAGTTTATCGTTTATTTTATCGATTGCTTTTTGTTGAAGAGCTTCTAGAACTTTATCGAAAAATTCGAAGACTCTTGGTTTCTTACCATTGTTTTTCCTAGCTATATTTTCCCCCATTGAATAGAACTCATAACAACATGCCATAAACCAAAATCCTATTAATGCCCACATAATAATCCAGGTTGTAACACTGGCTTCAAGTGCTATAGCTATGATTGCTAGGAATGTTAGCATTATTGTTAGTACCACTACTCCAAAGAACTTCCAGAAAGTAGACCAAAGTTTACTACTCTTTATTACAACATTAGCAGGTAATGGTTCAGGTTGTAAAGCGTTCTCGTGTAAGGATGCCTGTATACCTATGGCCATATCAATTGTAGAAAATATTCCGAATATTATTAACATTCCTATTTCTATAGTGATTGTAATAAATATTTTCTTTAGGTCTGCTCCATCTAACATTATTTCGATATATTTGTATAAACCGAATGTTGTTGGTGCAGCAGTTAGTATTCCCACTACTTTAAATGTACCTTCTTTAATAGTGAGAATTTTAACAAGGTATGAAAAGATTATTGGTATGGCTGCTTTAATCATAATTATTGGAGTGTTAAGGTTAGTGTATTATCACCCAGTGTTAGGGGTATATTGAAGACAGATGATAATCCATCTACTGTTTTTATTTCACCTTCCAGTCTTAATTCATTGTAGGTCGGAATGAATATCAATGGCTGTATCACTACCCCTACTAGGAAACCACTATCGATTAAAATATCTTCTAAGAAACCATCAATATTATATATTTCATCATTATTGGAATCGTATGCCTTTAGACTTAAAGGTATCACTTGATCTAAAGGTGAATTACTTACTGGTATACTCATTGTTATATAATATCCACCGCCTGTTTCTATAACTGTTATGATGATACCATTTATGATTACACCTATATTCTGACCTCCATATAGATCATATTCTAAGTTATCATCATACTCATTAGTAGCATCATAAGTTGGAGATATCCTTAATGTTACATCTGTTACATCATTTATATTAATATCCATTGTATCACTTAATGCTAAACCAATATATATGTTTCTTACCTTTGAATTAATAGGTTCATTGAATTTTATAGCTTCTAGTAACCTTCTATAGAAATCATCATCATATTTTATATCAACTACAACGTTCTCTCTAGGAAATAATGATATGTCATAATATACACAGGCTGGACAAGATGTTCCATCATAGCTTGTAGTGTTATTTTCAAATACATTATCATTATCATAAATTCCCCCACTATCATAAGTTGACTCGGTTGATATAGGTACTATCTCATTTATTTCTACATCATATCCTAAAATTGAAAAAAATAATTGATAAGCCTTCTTTGTTCCTTTTATCTTATAGATAGATGTGATATAACTAAGCATATTCCTGTATGCTTGATTAGAGCCAAAAATATCAGGAGGATTACCTAACATATCCGATATGTGATTTAAATATACAGAGTTAGCTTTCTGTGCATCTATTATATCAAGGTAATTATAAATATAGGGATAAACTCCTTCATCAAGTTCTTGTCCCATTATATCCATGAACCTTTCTAGTAAACCTTTATCATCAGCATCTTTATAACTATCATTAGCTTTAAAGTAATCTGGTAATCTACTAAACAGAAAGTTCCTAAACAGTATACTAGGTATACCAGTTAGGAAATCGTTCCAGTTAAAATCTGCTCCCTCGAAATCAATGATTTGAGGTACTTGGTTTTCATTACAACAACCCATTATCCTGCAGTTATTTGTTCTATTACTGTTATAATAAGATTATCCTCTGTTAATACTGGTACAGAGAAATCATTCGTTTCTATATTTACTCCAGTTGGTTCTGTAGTAAATTCCCATTCTTGTCCGGTTATATAATTACCCGGTTCTATTAATAGTGATATGATACCTTCTGGGTCTGTGTAAGGTGTGTTGATTGTAATGTTTCCAATATGTATGTTTGCTTTATACAACCTCATTGTACTTCCATCATATTGTAATTTCCAATTTAACCTTGTGTTAGAGCCTGGTAAGATTTGTATATCTCCTACTAATATTTCATTGTGTCCCACTGGTCTGATATAAGGAATAAGGTATATCTTTAGTAAGTCTAAGTAATCAACCTTCTCTAAGTTATCTACTAAAGCAATTACATCCGATAGCCTTATTTTTTTATTTATATCAGAGTTTTCGTAAGAGTATGCATTAAGTAAAGCATTCTTTACATCCTCACTAGTTTGTATTGCACTTCTCCTGAATTTAGCCGTTACCCTTAATTCTAAATATATTTCTGAGATACCCGCTGGCTTAGCTTTTATAAATGTACCTACCATTTTTTTATCTTCAAAATAATTTTCTGTTGATTGAAGTAAATTACTACTAGCAACCCCACCCCCATTTGGTGATATATAGATATCTATTGTTTTACCACAGTTGTATTCTATATCTGCTTTATCAACTCCCGGTGCTAGTAAAGAGATATCAACATGATCCTGCTCTGTTACTGCTCTATTTAATGTTCTTAAATGTAAAGGAGCTGATCTCTTTAATCTTTTGATATCTTCATAATCAGTTCCACCCACTGCTTGTGTTAAGTTTGTGATTTCAAAGTTAGTACCACCTTGAGCTAAATTGAACTCTGTAGTTGTTATATTATTCTCTAGAACATTTCCGTTTGCTCCTTCAGATACATAATAATCTCCTACTAATTCTGCACCCATTGTAGGTACTAAACCATTGATGTTATCTCCAAATCTGATATAGGCTATCCTATCAACGGATATATCAACTATATAGTGTTTATCTGTTGGCCCAGATAATCCTAATGTTTCAACTCTTTCCCAGGGTTCTCCCCCTACTGTAAGGCTTAAACTGTTATTAACATAGTCACTACCTAAAGAAAATACCGGATCATCTAATGTTTCTATTGTTCCTATAAACATATCAGGCATATAGGTCATTTGCATTACAGGTACAGTAATTATGGTTGATCCTAAAGGTACATTTACTTCTATGCTACTTACAAATTGAATACCGTTTGCAGTAGTGAATATTGTTCCTATGGGTATATTGAAAGGGTTAGTTGTTGGAGTAATAATACCTTGTTGTACAAATTTAATTTGTAGGTCTACTGTAGCAGGGATTATAGCTTTAATTCTATAATCTATTAACCTGGTATGTCTTACTACACTAGAGTACCTTCTTGCTGTAGGTAAGAAGGCTTCTCTGGCCGTATTATCAATGTAATAATTTAACATCTCTGCAACTCCAGCAAACATTGATAAGATTATTACTAATATATTACTTTCAGAGTGATCCGATACTTCTGGCATCTTTTCACCTAATCTGTTAAGTAAAGAATTTTTTATACTTAAATAACTTCTATTTGCATAGCCTACCCAAGGATTAGTTAGTTTCATAATTTAGTAGTTTATTTGTTTGTAAAATGGGTATATGAAAGTTTCTTCTTTCTTGGTTGAAACTATTGTGTATTTTAATTTAAGATATACTGCTTTGTCATCAACTCTTTCCACTGCTATATCTGAAGGTATAATAGATATCCTTTTTTCCCAATCATTTAAAGCATCTGTTATATACCTCCTTGCTAGGTTAAAAGAGATGTTATCATTAGGCTCTTCAAGTAATTCCTCTATTCTACAACCATATTCTTCTAAAAAGAAACGATGTTTGTATGGCCAATTGATTATGTTGTAGATTGATGATTTTATTAAATCTATACCTGTACTAACAACAACTTTTCCACTATCATCTAAGAGTAGTGGAAATGCTAAGCCTGATCCTAAAAACTTTTCTGTATTTGTCATGTGATTGCTCCTTGTTGTGTTGTGGCAGAACCTACTGTTATAACTTTACCACTTCTAACATATAGATCTATTGCTGCTGATAATCTTTCTGCAAATATTTCCTGATGATTAGCGAATTCAGTATCAGTCATATTTCTAAGGTCGCTTAGTATATCCTTGATATCTGATTTCAATAAAATCTTATCTAAGCCTTGTCCTGGTGCTCCCATATTATTTATCTAATTTAACCTTATTACTAAGTATTTCAGGTATTGAGGATTTGATTTCATTTAAAGCAGAACGTGTCTGAACTATATCCATGAAGTTAATGGGTGTACCAGTGGGTCCTACATTACTTGTATGTGTATGATTTATTAAAGCTATTTGTAAATCATTAAGTTGTTCTAGGATTTTATCTAATTTATCTTCTAAGGTATTACCTAATACTGCTTGTTCATCCCCATCTTTCCCAAGCTTAATTAATTTAGCTTCTAGTTCTAATAAATCTTTATTTATTCTAATATAATCTAAATTAGAATTTAACTTAACTAGTATTTCCTCTTCGTCCTTATTATCATTAATTAATACTATACTTCCTTTTGGAGTTTTAAATCCATAGTGTTTTGGTGTTTTAAATTCTGTCGGTTTTTCGTTTTCCCCATAACCAGCAAAACTCCATACCGGATAATCAGGATTACCATATTCAAACTGTACCCAAACCATATCCCCTTTCTGAGGCAATAGTTGTGAGCCATTACCATTAGCACCATGTAAACCTTTCGGCCATGCCCAAGTAGAGTCATCTGTTAATTCATTTATTTGTGGTATACGTAATTGTAGACGACTCATATTTTCTGGGTCATCATTATCTATTACAAATGCCCTATATGTTCCATAGTGTAAACCTATGAACTCTAGTCCATATTGTAATATACTTGTCCAAATATTAAACCTATCCCCTTTCATTAGTTCATATCGGTATTAGTTATATTATCTGTTCTTTTTGTAGGTTGGAAAGATATGTCTTTATGTAGTACATAATCCTCTTCAGCTTTAAGGTAATCCAATCTTTGTTCTATCTCCCTGATGTCATCTTCCTCAGTTTTATATTGATTATTTACTTCAACGTCATTTAATTTTTCTGAGTTTTGGGTTTCTTCTTTTGAGGGTTCAAACACTTTATAAATATCTTCTTGTGTAGTTAATGGCCAATACATCTTATCTGCTTCTTCATCATATTTAGGGTTTGTAGCCATACTCTTAGCAGATAATGTAATTGTTTTTGGGTTCTTCATTAAATCCATGCTTACCATATAACCTTCGGCTATCTTGATAGTATGTCTACATCTAGTGATATACCACTTACCATTGTCTAATCTACTCAACCCAGTCATGTTTATTATTTTACCTTTGATAAGAGATGGGTCACCAATTACTTCCATGGTGGCTTCATATTTTCTCTGTATCTTATCAATGATAGCCCCCCCTATACTAGCAGCCTTTCTGTATTGAGCTCTAATATCTTTACTTACTTTTGAATTAAGGGCAATGAAGTCAGGACTGTTTAGGATTTGTCTAGAAGGTACCTTTACAAAGATTGGTGATGTTCTGGTTCCCATTACTGGGTCATTAACAAATTGCTTATTTATTACATACCTTAAATCTGGTAATTCCTTTTGGTTTAATGGATTTTCAATGTTGTACTTAAATACATTTCTTGCATCTTCTAGCCAAGCATTTAATGTTTCATCAGTTGGTTTATCGGGTTTATCTACTAAAGCAGTTCTTGCATTATTAGAATTACTGAAATCTAACTTACTGAAATCTGCTTCCTGGATTTTTTTGTAATCATTCTTAGATGTATCTGCAGTTTCAACTGTTGTGCTTCTTATTTCTTTTTTGAAAGGGTCTACTCCAGTTGATGTTGCTGAGTCTTCCTTAGTTGCTCTTGTTGATGTGTTAGAGTCAAACTTAATTACTTCGCCATTACCATTAGCCCAAATATATGTTTTGAATATGGGTTGATTAAAGTTACGATGTTTAATATGTATATTGTTATCAGTAGTATCTGCTATAGGTTTACCAGTACCACCATTCTCTAAATCAGCCTGAAGTTTTAATTGATCCTCTATAGCTTGAGTGATAGTTTTAGATTTACCTTTAATGATCTTTCCTACTTTTAACTGTGGCATAAAATCCTTCTGTACCCTTGCATTATCTATGGCAATTTTGTATGTTCCAGTTTTTGGATCCTGTTGAGCATTTTGCATCCTACCATTTAAGTCCAATCTGATTACATCCTTACCTTTAGTATATGTTGCTGTGTACCTTCCATCATTAACTTCCTTAAGCCAATCCATGAAATTATCTTCAGACCTATCAACTGCTCTTGCTATCCTAAGTTCTCTACTATCACTTCTTACAGTTTTAGACCTAAAGCCTTTCATGTATGATACTAAATCAGTACATTCTAAGCTAAGTTCTATACCGTTAGTAGAATAACTTGTATCTAAATCCCTAATCGCAACTTTACGTATTGGGGATTTAATTACCTTTCCATTATTTAATAGAAATCCCCATTGAACATGTAGTACTACATCCTGTTGAAAATAGGATAAGTCTAGAGTAGCCACGGTAGGTACCTTTAATTTTATGTCACATGTATCATCTTCTTCCTCTGCATATTCATATTCAAATGATTCAATGTATTTTGTTATAGGGGTATTATCGAAATCCCTTAAAACGTCACCAGAAGGTGTGTATAGCCAGGCAAGTGGCATACCATAACCTTCTGGTAAAATTGTTTTGATATCGCTCATAGATTATACTTTTTGTAGTTAGGTATAATTAAGTCCATTCCAATTTTTAAACAGGTGGGATTTTCTATATTATTAACATCAGCTATTAAGAACCAGAGTTTACTTTTTTTGTAATATCTGAATGCTATACTAGTTAGAGTTTCCCCTTGCTTAATGGTATGTAATTGATCTTCTAAATCCTCCCTGTGGACTATCCTATCTCTTTGTAAACTTTGATCACCTTCTTCATAGTTAATGATCTTACCTCCGGTATATAAATCGTTATCTAACATAGCCTAAGTTTCCAATTATTTGTTTGATAGTTCGGTTTTCTTTAGTTACCCTTTTTAATGTAACTGTTTGATAAGCCTGTTGGGGTAATAAATGTAATGATTTAACTTCTCCATCCGGGTCTCTATACGCTCTTTGAAATTGGCTTAACCTATATGGTGCTGCTACCACTAACCAAACTTCATCTAAGAATAGTTTGTTTTCTGATCCCCAATTTAACATTACCCTGTGTGGTACATCATCATATCCATCTGCTTTACTTAAAGCTTCTATCCATCTACAATTGGTAATAACATCTTCTCTGTTAAATGTATTTGAAAACCAATCTATTTCGAAAGTTAATGTATCTTCTGATCCAGTGTATTGGTAGAAAGGGTTATTCCTTCCGAAACTTGCTATCCCAACAAAATTAGACTGTGGTGTATAGTCTAATTCTTTTGGTATGAAAGGTATGGTTAATCTATTTGTCCTTCTAGAGTCTACATGTTTATCCTCATCGAAATCTAAATCTACAAACGTTATAACTTCTTGTTCCAAGAGTACGTTATTAAATGAACCTTGATTTGTATCGCCATCTAACCTTGATTTTTGTCTTGGTGGTTCACTAACATAACCATCAGGTGCTATCCTTGAATATGTTCTGTGTTTCTTTAGAGGTGAAGGATATTCTGTTATTGCTTGTTCATTTTCATAAGCATCTGGTGGACCATTCCTATCAACCTTTGGCCTATTAGGATATAATTGGTCGAAAAGTATTTTAGCTCTTGCTAACTTACCTGCTATCTCTACTGCATCTTGTACTGTTTGATCAGGTACATATGTTAGTAAAGGTTCTATTAGTTTTGGAATATATTTAGCCATGATTATCCTCCTAAATCAATAAATGTTCTGTACCTTTCTTTTTGTATCTCTTCCATCATCATCTGTTTACCGTCGATGTTGATTACTATTTGTGTTTTAGGTATTGGTGGTTGTTGCCCATTAGTGTACGTACCTTGTGATTGAAGTAATTGCATAATATGTTCTGGAGAAGTTTTATGCATTTCTTTTCCAGTCCCATATACATGCATACCTTCACCTTCTTTCATTTTGATGTATGTTTGAGCATTTTGTTTCCATGTTTCAGGATCGAAACTACCCGATCTTCCAGCCTTGTCCATTTCATAAGCTTCTTTAGCAGCTTTTACTCTTTCTTCCTCAGCTTTAGCATCATCATATAATCCCCATAATAATCCTCCTACTCCCCCAACAATAGCACCAACAACATTACCAACTCCAGGAATTACTGTACCTAATGCAGCACCCATTGATGCGCCTCCAAGTACTGTTGAACCTACACCTAAACTCCTATTTAATCCAGAACCTTCTTCTGTGTAGGATTGGGCTGCACCCATTGCTAATCCCCCAATCATTGCATAAGGTGAAGCCTTTCCTACAACATTACTGGCTTTCGCCATTTTAACGGCAGATGATGAATTGCTTAAGAATTTATGTCCACCTGAAGGCATTACTTGAACCCATCTACCTTTAGCATTCTGATAAACTTTTCCCATTGGTGTGTTAATGGTTCCACCAGCCCAGCCTCCACCGGGTCCTCCCATCATCCCTCCGGCTCCGCCCATTCCAGCTGCCCCTGCTGCACCACCAGCCGCTGCTCTATATCTCAAAGCAGCACTTGTCATACTATTGTACCCAGCTACTGTGGTTGTTGCAGTTCTTCCGAATGCTGTTCCTAATTGTCCACTTAATAGATTAATTGAAAGTAGGATAGTTCTGTATCCCATAGAAGCTGTCTTCCATAGTACAAATCCAGTTCCTATTGTTACCATCAATTTACCTAAATTACTACCCATTACTTTTTGAAGCAATGTGAATATAGTAGTTAATATTGGGGCTATTACTTGTATGGCTGGTCCTAGTGCTTCAGCAAAGGCAATCTTTAAATTACCTATAGACTCAGTTAATTGTTCAACTTGACCCCATGCAGATTCCATCATAGCCCGTGATACTTGATCGGCGGTACCATCGGCATTATTTATTCTTTCTAATGCTGTTGCATATTTCTCTAATCCCGTAGCGAATGTTAAGATTTGTCCTGGCCTAGCTCCCCGAATATTGAAAAGATCTGCCATTACCTTAATCCTATCGGCATTACCAATTCCCTGTAATCCTTGACCTATCTTAGGGAATACTTCTGATAGTGATCTAAGATTACCTTCTGCAGTTACGATATCTTCTCTTCCTAAGCCCATCATTTGAAGAGCGTCCATTTGTTTGGTACCTTCTTCTTTACCTGCAGCTATTGCTAAAAGCCTAATCATATTCTCTGTACCTGTACCAGCCATAGATCCCTTTAATCCGGCATTACCAAGTACTGATGTAATTGCTGATAATTCTTCTAAGGTTACTCCTAATGTTTTAGCAGTAGGGATTGTATATTTCATTGTCTCTGCATAAGAGTCCAATGCTATATTCGAGTCATTGATTGTTTTGGTAATAATGTCTGCTACTCTCATAGCATTTGCTTGTGTGGCTGGTACATCAAAACCAATCATAATATCATTCATCACAGAAGCTGATTCTCTAATTCCTGACATTGTAGCAGCACCTAGTACTGCTGTTGCATATATATTCTCATATATCTGCTGGGTGTTCTGACCAGCTTGAGCCATTACTACCATAGCCTCTGATACTTCTTGAGCAGAGAATAATGTTTGGACACCGACATCTTTAGCTCGGTCCCTCATTTTCTTAGATGCTATCTTGTTCTTATCATCAGTGACATTATACATATAAGTCATCTGCTTATCGAACTCTAATCCAGCTCTAAGCCATTCTCTCATACCAGACAGAACAGCCAGACCCATTCCTGCTCCAACGGCGTTCATGTTTCTGGCTGATTCCATAGCCGCTTTATCGGCCTTGCTTTGTAATTGGGTTAATGATTGTGTAGCCTGGCGAGCACCAGCAGAAAACTGATCCCTTAAGATAAGAGCTATACCTATCGCTAAGTTATTTCCTGTTAATCCTACCATCTATTTATCAAATTGACCCGTTTCCGGGTTATAGGTTTGTATTAAATTTAAAAACTTTCGTCTTCTTGAAACCGGAAATTCTAAAAATTCAGACCAAGTTATGTGTAGCTTAGACTGTGAGAAATAAAAGTACTCTACCTCTAAATCTCCTCCGGAAAGAAAAAACTCTTCAAAGCAAGGATAGGGAAGTTATCTGATTGGCTTTGGTCTTTTGGATTTTCCACCTTAGTGGTTAATGTAAGACTCGGATCAATTTCTGCAACAACCTTTCTGATATATCCCATATCTTTTAGATTGAACATAGTAAAGTTCTTTATCTTTTCCCAAACACCTTTGTCGTTCTTCAACTCAATATTCCTAGCTTCTAATTCTTTATTTTTTGTTTGCTCACTTTCTGGTAGTTGTAGTAAGAATTTTTCCCCAATACCATTAAGTAGATTTAATCGGATTTCTTTTCCACTAGGAGTAGTAATTACTACTGGATTATAACATTCTTTTTGATAAGGTTTAATTCTTTCAGAGAAATAGTTATCATCACCTTCAACCGGAAATGTTTCGTTGTAATCCCAGATGTAATTTGTTAAATCTTCTGTATAGTTATCTGCTTTTTCTTTTTTAGACCAACTGTAATCGAAGCTAATTTCTTTTCCTATAGAGTGGATACGGCTTTTAAATAAGATGAAGTATTTATCTCTTAATAATAACCTTTTAGCTCCGTCTACTGTAAGTCTTCCATTAACGTTGAAAGGTAAGTCTGTTTTAACAACTATACCAGCAATGAAAATATCAAAGTTACTCATATCCTGAGCTGTTGCTTTATTAGTAAGGATATCATCATCATTACCATTTTGTTCTCTAATAGTTACCTCAAATCCAGAAGGTAATAAAAAGGTTTCAGTGTTACCGTAAACTAATTCTTTTGCCTCTACTTTTTCTGTTGCTACTTGCATAATAATTTTTGTTTTAATGTTACTATAAACAAAAAAGGAGGCTTGTTAATTCAGCCTCCCTTTTCTACGTAACATTAATTATTAAAGTTTCTCAGGTTTATCAACTGATAGTTCTACACTTTCTATAGAGTTATCTGAAGATAATCTGTTTAATTTTTGTCCGTTAATTCTTGTAGGCCAGCATCCCGCTAAAACCCATGTATTAATTACTGAGATACCATCTTCAGCTAATTCCGAGATTATAACTGTCCTTTTATATTGGTCAGGAGTTAATCCTCCACCCAGTACTGTATCTGCTACTAATAAAGCCCAATCATAGAAGTAGTTATCTGCCCCTGATGTTGTCATTATCTTTTGGATAGTTGTATTACCAACTATTACTCTACCACCAGTTTTAATATCATGATTAGTATCACCATGTGATGTTGATTCTATGTTGATCTCTGGTAAGTCAACTTCTTGACATAGGAAAGGTTGGATTGGAGCTTCAGCAATCTGAATACTAAAATTAAACTGTTTCCTTGGATTACTTACGTTAGCCATATCTTTCTTTATATTAAGTTTGTTACTAATTCAAAATCCAACCCAGTAGGTGTAAGGGTGATATCAATTGTAATATCTTGGATTGAGTTGATTGCTTTGATGTTTAACCTAACTTTGTATTTTCCATCCTGAACATCAGTTGGATTATTAATTGCTAAGTCGTTCATACCTTTTGCATCCTGGTCACCTAACCATTGATATGAGTAAAGGGCTCTTCTAGTTACTAATGAGTCTAGGAAAGGTTTTACCACATAATAAATTCTTTTCCAAGTTGGTATATCATTGGGCTCTTCTAAGAATGTTTCTAATGTAGGTCGTAGTGATTTTTTAATAAAGATTATTAATTTCACTATGCTAATATATCTTTCTTGATCTGAAGCTATTTGGCCAGTGAAATTACCCCATAGTTTTACAGAGTTGTTTTTATTAACTACCATGTTAATTCCTCTGTTAGCTAATTCATCTAAGTCCTTAGCCTTAGCTGGTGTACCGAAGTTAACATTTACCCCAAGTACGTCTGTGATAATCCCTCTATTAGGTCCTGCAAAAGAATACCATGGTCCGAACTCGGCATCACTCCTGTTTGCTGCAGCCAAGATATCTGCTAATGGCGTTATATCCTCTATTTCGTTTGTTGCTTGGTTCTTAGTTAATAATCCCGCACCAACAAAGAAAACAAACTTATTATCAATATTAAGGTTGTCCCTTTCGGTTATTAAGGCTTGCTTAGTTTCACTAGTTAACCAAATAGCATAAAATATATCCTGTCTAATAAAAGCATAACTAGCGCCAGCCACATCAACGGATTCATCATCTATATCGAATGATACTAAATAATAACTATCCGTGTAGTTATCGAAGGCATAGAAACCAAGATTAGAATTACTGCTACCAATAAAATCAATTGCAGTAGGTACAGTACCATCAGTACCCCCACTGTAGTTTAATAATAAAGGTGCTTCATATACAATAGGTACTTCACCATATAAATCTTTATAACCTACATTAATATGTATAGAGTTATTTACAATATCCTTTAAATAGGTTTTGTTGTTAAAACTAGGATCAAGGTATGCCGCATTTGGAATTGTAATATTGGTATAGCTTTCACTTACAGAACTATCTGTTCTATGTGATACATTTAAATTATAACTATTGGCTTGTCCATTTGAACCTTGTGAAATAACTACTACCATATTATTACCATCCTTACCAGGATTCTTCATTGTAATTTCGAAAGGTAATTCTGCTGTTACTGTACTTGGTGTAAATGTTGGTGTACCAGTTCCTGAAGTTTTAGTAATAACTACATCTGTGTCATTATCTATTGGTTTGAAATCAATTGTTCCGGCCCCAGTTGGTTCATCAGTTAAAGTTGCTATTGCTGTACCTACTTCCAAATTTTCTATTGCACCAGCAATATTATTTAGGTTAGTAGTCGTAGAAGCAACCATCGTAACATTTAAATTAGTTATTGGTTCCCCTAATACTGTTGATGATATATTAATAACATCACCTTCTGTTAATCCTGTAATTGTTATTAATTTAGAAGCTAAAATTGTTGCTTTAGTTGCAGTCAATGTTGATTTATCTTCTATATCTGTATAATGACCTATTCGGTTAAATCTTACTGAACCACCTTTCTCTAAAATACGTTTTATTAGTGTTGGAGTTTCCAGTGTAGGGTCTAATCCCCCATAAGTTCTAACGAATGCTGGCCAGCTTGTGAAGATCTCTTTAGGATCTCCGAATGGTCCTCTTACAGAACGACCTTGTACAAAATTTACACCATCCACAGCATTTACCACTGTATCGGTAAGATTGTGTACATTGAAATTTACTTTTGCTGCTCCTGACATATCCGAGATTTTTAAGTTTTTAAATAATTAATAAAATACACTTTGGTATTGTTAGTGTACGTTTTAGAAGTTTAATATTGCTGTTAATTGTGCTGCCCAATCTGGTACTGGTTGTGTAGCATCGCCCATATCTACTGAGTGTTGATAAGCTAAATCCCATTGTGCTGCTATGGCTGCTGTAGGCATTACATATCCTACTGCTAACGTTACTGTTATAGTTCCACCGGTTCCTGTTAGAGGTGAATTACTCACATTGAAGAAATTAGGCATTGCTAATCCAACTGTATTTATTGTACCATTACCAGTACCAACATTTAGTTTACTTCTAATGCTACTTTGTTCTGCTGGTGAAAGGTTTGAAGGTAAATTATCTAAACGTATGTTAGCTTTCAATGCAAACTCTGCAGTTAATCCAGGAATATCAGTCATTTGAGTATTATGAGGATTACCCACAATAAATGTATGATCATAAGCTATTTTACCATGATCTCCCCTGAATGCTGTTGTTGATGTTATACCTAATACCAATCCACCATTTAACTGTACCATTGTAGTACCTGTCCATCTCCAAGTTGTGTTATCTTGAGTATTAACATATATTACATCTGATATAGGATCAGAGGTAGTACCTGTAGTTGCAGATGTAGCTGTGAATATTTTCTTGGTTGCTGTATTATACCATTTTTGTCCAACTATCATACCAGAAGTAGGATATGTTGTTAATATATCTACTAAATCAACTACATCATCTATAAATCCTGGAATGTATTGTACATCTATTAAACCTTGATTATTTAAAGGTACTACACCATTGGGTATACCCTTTTCACTGATCTTAATGAACTTAGTATCTAAATCTATATTCAATGCATTTATAGCATCTATAATAGCAATATTTATCCCATCTCTTACTGCAGGTACATTTGGATAATGTGCTGGGTCTGCGGATAGTAGGTTTGTTTTTTTATTACTCTTATCTTCTTTAGTGTCATATAAGAAGTTAAGCTTTACACCAACTACTTGTCTGAAGTCAGCTATCCTACTATATAAATCATCTATCCATGCCATAGTTTATATTTTTTAATTATTAATTTATTATTGTTGGCCATAACTAGTAGTTACCCAAGAACCCAACTTAACATCCCATATTAAATTTACAAATGTAAAGAACTCTAAACCTACTGGAGAAATAATATTATTACCTCCTAAATTTAATTGCCCACCAGTTTGTGTAGTCACTTTAATTTGATCTCCTGTATATATACCATTAGGAAAAGTTAGTGTTCCACCATTATTCATAAATAATACATTGTATATATGTTTCCTCTCTCCGTCAATATCAATGCTATGACTATTTCCGTTTACTATATCTGTTTTTATTGTATCATGGGACATCCAGAATTTAATGTAATCTCCAGAAGTTACTTCCATAACACCATTACCCTCTTCGCCATCTACAACATTAGCAGTTGGTTTACCATAAGCTTCATGAGAAGCGAAATATATTGGTACCTGTGAAGATGTTGGTCCGGGATTTGGTGAGTAATCTGTACTGATATTTACAATTCCTCCACAGCCACCTCCTGGTAAGTTAGTCCAAACTCCTTGATAATTTATATATTGATTTGGTGAACCACCTCCAGGAAAAGTAAATTTAGCATTCCAATAAGCTATATCAGAAGTACTTATACCTTTTACGTGTGATGGTACAGTAGGATCGGTTTCTGTAAAAGAGGTTAAATAACCTTGTTTACCTATCCACGATTGAACTATTGGCAATGTTGTATAGCCCGCACCATTTGCAAGCTGATTGTTATTTGTTGGTACACTTAAAACAGCTCTCCAGTTGGCTATATTGGTTAAATTTGAACCGTCGTTTAATGCGTAGTCAGCAGGGTTGAAATTATGCGTTGTAAAAACAATACCATTTCCTAAACCTGCTCTATAATGAAAAAGTTCAGTATTGACAGATTCCAATATTATTCTTGATGCACTTGGGTTTCCAAAGTAAATATCTCCAACGTTTGTTGAAAAAATCTGTGGATTACTTATTGAAGACCCTAAGGATGGTGAATGTATTGAATCTATACTCCAATTTCCTCCAATTGTATTAGAACCGTTTGTTAAAGCATAATTACCTAACTGCCCAAAAGCTACTGCGTGATTTGATGCGGTTGCGTTATCTGTGATTATATTACCATTAACGTGTAATTTTGCTTGTGGGTTAGTTTCCCCAATTCCAACATTACCATTTCCATAAATTACAACATCGTATCTAAAGCTATCTGTTTCTGTTGCGTTTTTAGAAATTATCCCTAAATCTCCGAATGTGTTTACGTTAGTTTCTATAAAATAATTTCTTTCATTACCGTTTCCGCTGTTATAAACTTGTAATCTTGGTAATTTTAACAAACCACTCATCGTGTCACCTGCCTTATTCACATAATTACCTATATTATTCTGTAAAGTTGTTGCTATGTTGTAAGCTGTTGCCCATTCAGCAGATGTATAATGGTTTTCAGTTGCTATTGCTCCTTTTGAGTAAATACCGCTTGTAGGAATTAAATTTGCATCAACATAATCACTTGATACTAACAGACCTCCAGTTAAAATTCTTAATGCAGAACCACCATTGGTTAAGAAACTCAAATCAGTATCTTTAAAAATAGAACCTGTACCATAAGTAACATTTCCTACGATTAAAGGCTTTGATGTTGTGTTTCCATTGTTTGTGATTTGTTGTAAATTTAAAGATAAAGCACCACTTATCCCTAATACATTTTGCCAATTAGGAATATTAGTTAAATTTCCACCATCACTTTGTGCATAATATAAACTTACCCAATTTACTGTAGCAATATCATTTACGTCAATATTAGTAGCGAATATACTACCACTCGTATCAGCTTGTAATAATCTCCCACCCGAACCAGCAAGTTGATAAATCCTCATTACACCACCAGCCCCTATTTTCATTAAAGGGCTATCATCAGCATCTAAGAACCAGAACTCTCCTCCAAGATAACCTCTCTTGAAATAAGTATCATCTGTTGTTGAACCTCCAGTTCCGAAATAAATCCTTGGTTTTCCATCCTTACTTCGTATCCATGAATTATTTTCAAATCTCATGTCAACCTTTTTATCGGATTGTATGGTTATATTTTCTCCAGATGTGTATGGGTCATTCCAATTATTTATTTGTGCTACTGTTGGGATAGCATATCCAGCTGCTAGTGAAATTACTTGAGCTGCTAGGAATAATCCAGTAGAATTAGAGCCTAATGTTACTGCATCATGTTGCCTTGAAATTGCTGATGCTAAATTCCCTGTTGCATTACCCCCATTAAGATTTACCTTAGTTGCTAATTGAGCATTTAGGTAATTTAGTTTTACACCGATGACATCCTTAAAGGAGTCCATTCGGTTATAGAGATCTGTTATCCAAGCCATTCTTAAAAGTTTGTTTGGTTGTTTAGTTGTTGGGCATAATTAGGTACTGGCCCATAGTTTCCTTCTGGCAGGTATAGTATGTCTATTATACCCGCATTAGTAAGTAATGGATTAAAACCATTTGGTTTACTAGAGAGAGCATCTATATTATTTCTGGCAGTAGATTTCTGTTGATTGTTTAAATATTGTGCAACGTATAATACTGCTTGACTTGATCCTCCTCCATTGGCTACTGAAATGATGAAAGAGATTAATTGATAGAAGAACTCTCTGAATATTACTACTCTTAATCTACTATCATCAGGAAAGGTTTCATCTATGTATGTTTTCCATTCTTCTAGCATAATTATTTTATGTTTAGTTCATTATTATCATTAATTTCTACGTTGATTTCTTTGATTGCAGAAATATTACCATTTATAATGTCATCTAATGTTTCATGAGCATCTAAAATTTCATATCTGTAAACCTTCTCTATGATACCCTCATCAAGCCAACTTACATCTGCCATTGAGTCATACTTCACCATGATATTTTTGTCAGTTTGTAATCCATTGTTAAAGTACCAAGGTATGTAACCTAATCTCGGTATAGCATTAACCATTATCTGGTGTATTACTCTTAATTGTTTTACATGATTACAAATTAATTTAATCCCAAAGAATAAATCTGATGTTAAACTAGGTCCTTGATATTTAGCAAATCCCCCATTACCATTACTTTCATATTTTGCTGTAGTATCTAAACCTGTTAACCCCGGTAAGAATGACTCTATATCTATTACTATAGAAGCTGATTTTTTCTTACCAATGTTTTGATTATTAGAATATCCGAATATTTCAACGGCAAAGCCCTTTTCTTGTTGAAGGGCTTTTAAATCTGCATCATATTTCTTTTGTTCTGCTTCGTCAATGAGACTACCTTCTGGGTCCAGTTGGTAATTCCTTATATCAAGAGCATATCCATATTCTACGGCTTTCATCCTTATTCTATGATATATGCTTCTTTCTAAATCTTCTTCTATATTACTAAACATAGCGTTTTATTTTAAAATGTTACTTTAGCTCTTACCCCACATTGTATCATTATCTGATTTCTTACGTGCCAAATGATATAACCTTTTACTCTAGCTCCACCTCCAAATTGTTTAAATGTTGGTTTCCATAAAGGTCTAGCTGGGATATTTCTATCTGGAGAACCATTTTCTAAAACCTTTGCTACTTGGTTAACTGTTAAACCACTAGCTCCTTTAGTAGGATAATAAGTTCTTGGTTTAATTCCCAAATATGTAGCTCCAGTTATAGTATCTGACCATATCATTATACTTCTATAATATAGTCCCGTCATTCGTAATATTGATGTTGGATATTTACTATCTCGCTTATTTGCTAATGTTCTTTTAGATAATTCTTTCCAACCTAATGATCCACCATTGGCTCTGATATTTTGTTTGATGTTTTTCTCTAACTGTCTCAGAGCTGCATCTTTTCCTAATTTAGAACCCAAAGCAATTGCTGTTGGTAAATTAACAAAAGCTCTATGTGTTTTGTCCCAATCCCCGAATAATTCTACCTTTGGGACTAAGTTAGGTAACCTTCTAGTTATAGCCATAAGTTTTTTAGTAAGTATTATCCCCGGTTAATAAATCTTCCCTCTTGAGTATGATAAAGAATAATTGGGGATTACTATTTTCAACCTGAGCTGCTTGTGAGTCTCCCATTGATTTATATCTTACCCCATTCAAAACAAAGAAATCTTTTCCAGCATCATATATAAATTGACCTTCTGAATTTAAAAGGTTATTTTCACTGAGATATTTATTGTTCATGTATAATAAACAATTTTGTTTATCTATCTCACCAGCATCTGTCATTCTAGTAATTGGCCAAGCTCTGAATTGGTTGTATTGTACTAAACCTAATAATATGATATCCTGGTATTTTTGTCCAGAGTCTTCATTAAATAGGTTTGTTCTTACAACATTCTTTTGCCATATTACTTGTTGTTGGAATGCATCATCATGGTAATCATTTACTGCATCATTATGCATCTTCCATTGTTTAGCTGTCATCCGTTTCATACTATGTCATCCTTTTAGTTATACCAAATGGGTTAGCATTATGTCCTGATGTTTTGATTTTACCTACTCTAGGTACTACTGTATTGTGTTCTAATTGTCCACACATAGGTAAATAAATCCTTAATCTAGAAGCTTGTTGACAAATGATAACCTTTAATTGATCTATTGCTCCACCGGCTTTAGTAGCATTACTATAAGCCTGAGCAATATTCTTTATAGCTTCTGATTTCTTTACACCATAATCATTTTCATACCACTCAGTTTTTGTAGGACCGGTTTCAATGCTTTTTAAATCTTGGTTCTCTTTTTCTGGTGTTTCCTCTTCATTATCTTCTTCAGTGTCTATAGCCCCAATAACTGCATTTGATATAAACTGATTAGCCCCTTGAACTATGATATCCATTGTTACCATCTGTGCTAATAACATATTTACCATACCCGGCCAAGCTCTTTCATTGTGAGTATCCTGTTCATTTACTTTGAAAGGTATCTCTACTAAAGGTTGTAGATATAATTGATAGTTTTGGATTAGAGCTATTTTTTCTCTCATATCAGCTTCACCTCGCAATGCAGAAGGCATGTACTTATCTATGAGTTCTAATAGAGTAATATCTATTTTACCGTCTACTAGGCCTACTGAAATATTCATTTCAAATGGTTCAGAAGTACCTTCAGCATTTGTTGCAGTAAGTTTAACAACGTAAGAACCCAACGCCAGATATGTGTGGGTTGGGTTCTTTGTAGTAGATTGATTGCCATCTCCAAAATCCCAAGCCCATGCTGTTGGAGAGTTTAGAGAATTATCTACAAATTCTATTGTTAAACCTTTCTTGCTATATCCGAAATATGCAATTGGTTTATCCATAGTTGTTATTTGTTATTCCTCTTCTTCATCCTCTTCTTCAGAGTTTAAGTCTAGGATTTCTTCGATTAATTCCGCTTTTGTTGAGTCTTTTAAATCCTCATCACTAAATTCACTTTCAAAGTGTTTAGCTAATTCAACCAATTTCTCGTGCTTCAATGGTTTAAGTGTTTTTTCACTTAACTCATTAGCTTCAACCCAAGCTTCTAACCAGTTGTCTTCCTCTTTTTGAAATACCTTAGTATCATCTTTAGAAGCTAAGTCTTCCATGTAATCATTGTAGGCTTCTTTAGTTGAATATACTAAATGACCTCCACCGATTGCTGCAGAGATTTTTTTAGAGAATTTTTGTTTGTCTTCCAATTTAATGATCTGACCTTTTAAAACCTTTGTTCTGGTTGTAGGATCAAAGAAGATTTCTGCTTTTTCACCAAGTTTAATATACTTTGCCATAGTGGTAAATTTTAATAATTACTTAATCTTTATTTAATAAAATAAGAGAGTTAACTAGAAGTAGCCAACTCTCTTAAATTGTTTGTAATATTTTATTAACTTCCGAATACTACATTTTGGAATGCATCAACATCCATGTAAGTTGGGAAACCATTTGTAGCGAAATCCAATGAACTATCTAAGATAATTACTGAGTCTTTGAAGATTTTACCAAAACCAGTAGTTAAAGAAGCATAGAACTCCTCAGTTTGATTTGAAACGATTTTATCGCTTTCAATCATTAAAGGGATAACATTGTATTTGATCAATGCATAACGAGGGTCAACTAAGATTTCCTGATTTTCTGGTACGTTACCGTGAATGAAGTAACTAGCTTCGTTTGGTACCGGCGTCTTAAGGTTTAATTTAGCCTCTGTTGTACCACTCTTACGATCTTTAAATTCCGGTAAATCTAAAGTCTCCAAAGCAGAATCCTCAGAACCTATAATCGTACCAAATTTACGACCCATACGAGCTGCTCTAATCCAAATTCTTAAGAAATCCTTGTAAACCTTTGTTCCAGGAGTTGTTACCCCTAATACTGGTGCAGACTCAGAACCGTCAGCTTGATCTCCATTGATAAGTACATCTATTGCCAATGTATCTAAAGCTTGTCCAAGTTTGATACCAAAATCTCTGAAGAAAATTGAGATTACATCTAACGAAACATATTGTTTAATTTCGTATGTAATTTTAATACCTCGACCGATTTTAAAGGTTTTAACTGTTTTTTGTCCATAAGAGATAGAACCTAATGGAATAGTTTCACCTTCACCAACTTTATGAGGTACAGCATCTGACATATTAATATATGGCATAGTTACCGATTGTTGAGAGATATCTTGTTCAGAAGCAGTTAAGCTCCCCCAGATAGGTGCATCTCTTAATCCCAGATAGATTGCTTCACGGATAATTTCTGGAATGATCCAGCGAATATCCATATCACCTACTGTGATAATATTTGAAATGGTATCAATGTTAGGATCAATTCCTAAATCAGCGAATAATTCACCAACTGTGATACCATGTTGTTCTTTTACTACTTCAGCAAAGGTAACGTCAATTGGTTGTTCCTTGTCTGCTCTGAATGATTCAGCTCCTTTTACCAGGCTCTGAATTTTCCCTTTATATTGAGAAGCTTCGAATTTTTCTATATTCATGATAATGCTTTTGTGTAATTAATAATAAACTAGATTAAGGCTAAACGGATCATATCATTAGCACCATCAGCCTCATCCAAAGCCCAACCCATTAAATTAGGTTCACCAGCTGCAATAGTTGCTACTGCTGGGTATTCTGGTTCTGCCGTATTCTGACCAGCATATTGTACTGGGCCAGCTTCTACTGCTGCATTTGGTTTACAGTAAACGATTCCGTAAGCCTTCATTGCGATAGTTACTAGTTCTCCGGGATTTCCATTGTGAATAGAGTATCCTATAATGTTTTGTGCTGGTTCTGCTGATCCAGCAGGTTCAACATTACCTTCTGCAGTTAATTTAACTGGTTGTGCCTTTCTAACGGCTATAGCCCCAACACCCGTTGCTACTGAAAATTCGTGGTGTAATTTATGAGCTTCAAACCCTTTTAAAAAAAGAGTTTCAGTTACGTCTCCAAACTTTGTTAACATAATATATAGTTTTTAGATTGGTGATTAACCCTCGTTAGTTTCACCGTTAAACAATGTATTTCTTTTCTTCTTAGAAGCCAAGCTTGCTTTTAACTCTGCTCTTGATTTAGGTTTATCTGTTCCACCTGGGTTACCAGATTCTCCACCATTAAGATTTTCGTTACTACCCTCAGCTGATGCTCGGTTGATATTCTTACTTCCACAGTCTGTACAAGTTTGTGCGAATTTTTCATCTACTTGTTGAGTGTACTGTTGTACGAATGATTGTGAAGTTTTTAAATCAGCCTTACCAATTAATGCTAAGATGTTTTCATCAGCCTTTTCCCCAAGAGCTAATTTATATAATCTAACAGCTTCATTTTGAGTTTGTGCTGTGAAATTATCTAACTCTGATTTGTTAGCATTAGCTGTATCTAAGTCAGCTTGTAATTGGGTAACTTTACCTTCGGCAGTTTCCTTTTCGGTTTTTAAAGTACCGTTCTCTTGAGTAAGAGTCTGTATTTGAGTCAAGTTTTGAGAATGTACTTCAGCAACTTTAGCCGAAAGGTTTTCTGCAGTTAATGTCCCTTTCTCAAATCCAAAACTTGTTTCAAGTTCTTGAATTAATTTGTCCATATCTGAGTTATTAGGATTTGTATTCTTTATATTTGGTACACCAGGTATTGAATTATCAGCAGTAAATGATAATTCTGTTTTGTAGTCTATTTCTACACAACTTCTAGTGAAATTAGCTTTAGTGTCTACACTGAATGATTGTCTATCAGCATATTCAGGATTTACTATTTCTCTATCTTCATTTATCTTCTGAGCCCACATATCAGCACCATGTGATACTAATGATGTTTCTGAGTAACCAATTACTTCTGTTACTACCAATCTAACTAGTTGACCCTTATCATCATAGGTTCCTAATTTCTGATAAAATTCTGAACTCTCTTCAAATTTGTGTGAAGGTTCCCATTTAAACCTAACAGTTACAGAGTTTGAGTGTATTGATGGTGGTGTCATCATAATACCCCTAGCAATACGGGGATTTGATTTACCATCAATTTTCATCTTACCATTTATACCAGCTGGTACTGTAATACCCGATTTAGTTTTGTATGAGGGTTGCCAGTATACTTCAGATACGGCACCAATAGCATTTCCAACTGCTATCTCATGGTCAATGTTTATTGTTTGACCCAATAACATTTGCATAGATTTCTTAAGTACTCCTGGCTTACTGAAATCAATTGGTCTAAATCCTTTTGATACTATCGTTTCAGATAATAACCTAAATAAAGGTTCTATGAACTCTTCATCTTTAGGGTTTAAATCATCCGCTGTTACATCCGGATAGTAAGTAGTATAGTTTGGTGTAGCTTGTTCAAATAAACCAAATGATTCTAGTACTGTGCTACTGTCTTCATTTAATTTCTTTTGCACCTGTTCTGATGTAACCTTATTTGGTACATGGCCCATTACCATTGAATGAGCAGAACTTAAATTTAATTCACCAGTACCATCTAAATTAATGATCAGACCGTCTTCTTTAATTTTTGACATCTTAATTAGGGTTTAGTATTAGTATCTTTTCGTTTGGGTTGAACCTTATCGGTTTCTCTTTTTTTTCTTGCTGATTTGTTTTTTGTATCCTTATCAGCATCTTCTCCGTCTATTCCACTTCCTGGACTTTCAATTTGAGCTAACTCTTTTGGGTCTACTACCTTATGAGGTTTTTGATAACCCATTTCTTCAGCGTATGTTTCAGCACTAATAATATAGTCTCTGTATAATTTACCAAGAGTCAATTGTTTATATTGTCTACCCTGTTGGATTTTAACTTCATCTGTAATCGTAGATGTATTAAATTCTACCACTAGTTTACCCGGATAATCAAAGCCAGCTAATAATAATTCCATTTCATACCCTTTCTCTAGACAAGCAGATAATATCTGTTGGGTATTACGTAATTGTGATAACGTTTTTGTAAATACAATTGACATGAATGTTTCGGTAGAACCCCCACTTACACCCAAATATGATGGTGATGTTTTTAAGCCATTAGCAATTTGCCTTTCATTCATATTAAATATATCACCAACTCCAGTAAGGTTTTTTGTTGTTGAGTGAAATTCAAAAGAGTGATCCCCTTGGAAACCTACTACTATACCATCCTTGAAGCCTTTCAACATATTAGTTTTACTTTCACTAAGTAATCTATCTAATCTAGTAATATATGTACTCTCAGCCTCATTTGCTTGTTGGTCAGGTTTCTCAAGTGTTACCTCTAAATAACCAAGTAATCCCAATTGTTTAAGAATGTAGTTGATATTGGTTTTCATATCACCTTGAGTTTCTAATGCTTTTAAAGCAGTAAGAAAAGGTGGTACTCCATAAGGTGTATCATCATCTGAGAATAATGATATATATTGATATGTGTTTGGATTTAAAACTTTCATCCCCTGATCCTTAGCTCCAAGTATCTTTTTAGATTTCTGTAGAGATTTGTAAGAACCATCAGGATTTAAACCAAATCTTATAGTTTCTGGATTAATTAAAGCATTCTGAGCTATCCCAGTTAAGTATATGTTAGGTATCCATTCTACAGAAAGAGCTCCTGATACATAAATCTGAGCTATCCATTTATTAACTAAACCATCTATATCAGCAGTACCATGGTGCCATCGCTTTGAAACTGTTTTTAGATGTTCTCTCATTTTATCAGCCTGTTTTGGATTTACATCCTGACTAAATTTAATGTGATGTCCCGTATTAGTTAATTGAATACAGTCATATAATACAGAACCAACATCCTCATTTATTTTGTAAAGCTTTCTAATTAATGGGATAGCATCAATTTGAAAATCGGGTTTTACAACATTCAATTTATTAACCAAATTGGTCACATTAAAATCATAGCTCCCAGCATTAGGTTCTGTTGATCTATTGCCAGGAGGTGCTGTAATTACTTTACCGGTTCTGATAGCATCCTTGCTTTCAGTATCCTTTATTTCTTTGGGTTTTTCCCTTAAAACTTTGTTTTGTGGTTTTGCCCTATTAATTTCAAATCCTAATATTCTCATTACTTTGGTGCTATTATTGCTGATTTAACTTTACCTTTTCTTATGAAATTCGTAATTGCCTTAGCCATGATGGAGTCATCCGTGTATGTTTGTCCTTCATCCTCAATATCTTCTTTGTTTTTCTTATTCTTTCCTAAAGCTACTGGTCTATTGGCAGCATCATATATAAAGGTATAAGCTTCCTGAACAAAGAATGGGTCCCTGATATCTACTTCTTCATTTCTTATATCAGCTTCTAACTCATCAATAATTAAACTTCTATTCTTAGAAGTAGTTAACCATCCTGGTATATCTTCTGTTTCGGGTTTATTTTTCCCTTTTTTTCGAAGTATTTTAGTAGAATAGTACAGCCTTGGATAATTAGCTTTCTGTAAAGCAGATGTTACTGCTAAACCAATATCATTTGATTCTGGGGCTATTGTAGCTGTATTGTATCGGTAACCCATTTCTATTAAGAGTTCAGAGAACTGATCTGTTGACATTTTACCTTTGAAGCATCCAACTTCTTCGCCGGTCCTATCCATTATAGAGAAGGCAGAATAATCTTGTGCTCTCCCTGTTGCAACGTCCGCCCCTATATAGTAATACTGACCTTTTATTGGTTTAGAAAATAATCTCAATTTACCTCCCCAACGTTTTTCTATAATTCTGTGTTCATTTAACATATCCTCAATTGCTTTAATCGAGTCAAGGTCGAATACTGAATGTCCAGAAGTTAAGAAGTCACCATCAATCTCCTGTGCTGTTCTTCTTGTACCTAATGAAGTAGCCATTGAGTTATACCAATCCATGTTCCGTTCAGGGTGCATATCCCAACGTAAACGTATTGGATTAAAATCACTACCACCAGAGAATGCATCTACCCAAGTACTGTGGTACCAGTTACCAATTCCGTAGGGCGTAGAGTTAACTATTGCAGAACCCCCTGTTGATAATGTAGGAAAGGCAGCTGCCCAAATTTGATTAGCCCATCTAACGATTGCAGCCTCATCAATTACTAATAATGATACTGCTTCTGAACGACCAGCTTCTTCTGTTGTTGGAATAGATGTAATTGAAGAACCGTTTGCAAATAACATCTCATCTGCTGTACCATATTCTGATGCTCTACCATTTACAATTGGTACCTGAAGATAGTCAGGTAAGTTTTTATACATATATTTCATCTTCCTAAGAACTTTCTTAGCTACCATATCTTTAATGGATATAATAACTACTGTCTTATTTGGATGATACATTGCTAACCATAAACTGTAGAGTGATATTAACTCTGTAATTCCTGCCTGTCTGAATTTAAGTATTATATTGAATCGGTGAGTAATGAAAGCCCATAATACTGATTTCTGATATGGGTAAAGTAAAAATGGTACCTTACCTCTAATGGGGTGAACTACAAAGATAAACAACGCAAAAAAGAAAGGATCTTTCCTTACCTTTAATAATTTTTCAAATTCGGCAGTGGTTAATTGCCTATTCACTAATTCTTTTGCCATGTGGTTATTTAAGTAATCTATAACCTAACTTCACTTCAGCGTTTACATCTTTAATTTGAAATCCGGTATTAGCTTCGATTTTAAATCTTCCTAGTGTCATGAAATATTCTATCTCTAATTTTGGGGATTCTTTAAAGAAATCATAACCTCCGTTTAAATATAGGTTATTAAAATTATTATTTTTCTGTTTATTAGTTTTAGTGCTCGTTCTAGTATAATTTAGGTTACCTTCTAGCCATTTATATTTATAAGTATCTAAATATATTGGATAGATATAACTTGTTACTCTACCATCTACGTTTAGTAAGTTCAATCCGAGAGTATCTTTTGTTAATGATAAGTCTACTAACTTAGGATTCTTTGGTAAGAACTTAATATAGTTGTCTGCTATGGCTATCCTCTCCTTTAGATTAGTTAATTCTACAAGTATACTATCAGGTACCTTCGTTATAGTAACATACTCTAAGTCTGGTTGCTTCCATCTGACAACTGTTTTAGGTGGAGCTTTCTTCCACCGTTCAACTTCTTTCAAAGCCAGTTCATATTGTTGTTTGTAATCTGAGTCTTTGTATATTGTATCTGTTTTATATTTGTAAACTACTTCTGGTGGTAATTCATCACCTCCACTACAATCATTTACTAACACTGCTCCTAATAATCCTATGATGATTATTCCCATAACCTTGAACAAAGGATCCTTCCCTTTAATTTCGATAATCTGTTTTGTTTCCATGTGTATTACGTATTATGTAATTAACCTATACATTGTATTATACTTACTTTATTACCTATTTATAATATATATATACTAATATATATATATATTTAAATAGTGGTATATTATATTGTTATAGTTATTAGACACTAGAGAAAGAAAAAACTACTATTGAATTATAACATTCGGTTTTCACAACGTTTCTGGTTTTACGTTTTTGAATTACAGTAATTATTTTTATTTTTGTTTTCTAAGGTATGGGGGTCTTTACTCCCATATTCTTTGTCTACTATTTAACTTCACAAATCACAAATGTATTTACAATGGATAACAATCAACAATCAGAAGAGAGTACTCAACAATGGGGAGAAGCCTACCTTGAAACACAAGGTATAATTTCATTTATTACTCCGGATTTACCTTTTGCTAAAACTAAAGATGTTAAGTCACCTACAAGAGGAACTGAATTATCAGCTGGATTAGATTTCTATATTCCAAATGATTTTCAAGAAACAAAATTAAGAACACATGACGATATTTGTATTCCAACCGGTATTCATGTTAATATGTCTGGACCCCTTTCTAATTATATGTTAATGGCTAATGATAAATCAGGCATAGCTACTAAACACAAATTAAAAGTTGCTGCTAAAATAGTTGATGCTGATTACCAAGGCGAAATTCATATCCATGTATATAATTTTGGTAGAGGTTTAGTTTCATTAACTCCGGGTATGAAGATAGCTCAATTCATCTTAATTCCGGTTTTATACTCAAAACCTTTAGAATTACCTATTGAAGAGCTTTATAAAGAAGTTACAGAAAGAGGATCAGGAGGATTTGGTTCTACCGGAATTAAGTAAAACTCTTAGCCAGCACACTAAAATGCTGGCTTTTTTGTAGATTTTTCTAGAATATACTATTAAACCATAACTAAAATCATTAATTATGAGTCAGTTAGAGCTTAATTTTCCAAAAGAAACAACAATTAATATAGTTAAACGTAAAAAGTTGACTAGAAGAGAAGAAAATAGCATAATGAACTACACTATTAGTAGATTATTAGGTAAAAAATATAAAAGAAGCAACAATGACGCCACATAAGAAAGCCCAACAGTTATTTGATAACCCAAAATTAGATAAACATGAAGTTTCTAAAATATTTGAGAACGGTATCAAGAGTTCAAGAACTAAATTCCAACGATCTTGGTGGATTACAGTTAAAAGCCAGTATGAACAATTAGAAATTAAGAAACAAAATGATAACAAACCTTGAAGCATACTTCTTTCATGAAGAGTCAGAGTCTATTTTCGTTGGTAATTTGTTAGAAGCACCAAAATCAGCATCTAAACAGGGATTTGATTTAGTGAAAATAGGTATGGCTTTCGATCCAAGTATGTCAGAAATAGAGAGAAGGTTTAAAAAAAGATTAAATTATCTGGGTATTCGATATATTGCCGAAATATTTGAGAGAGAAATACGTTGGTATAACACAAAAACTAAGGCTTTTGAAGAAATGCCTTTCTAAAAACAATAAAGATGATAATAGAAAGAATGGTTCACGTAGGTGAAAGAGTATTTATCGGAGTATTAGCCTCAAATGAGAGAGTTGATATTTCTGTTTTGTTGATGATTAAGGTAATTGACAACGTAAATAACGTTTGCCACTTAGTAGAAGCAAACACACAACATTTAACAGACCAACAATTAGAGATTTGGGTAAATTCAAACATCCAAGTAGCAATTGATAAATTAAAAGAAGATGGAAAAACTACAAGTTAAATTAGCAGATGGTAAGGTTTTAGAAATAGACCCAATAACAAAAGCAGATACAGAACAATTTTTTGAAAACCTTAAAGAACGTATGTCTGGTGATGATCATCTTAAAAGTGTATTACCACATCAACATTATAAGTTAGGCAGAAGACTATGGTTAGAGGTTGATGTCGAAGATGTTTATGCTTCTGCCGGTTTAATATCTTGGTTATATTCACATTCAAAAGCAGTTCCTGAAAAATCGGGTTTACGTTTAATGGGTTGTAGGTTGAACTCTATAATGTTTGAGAAGCCTTCGGATTTTACTGCAGAAGAAAGGGAAGGTATAATCAAATTGTACAACAAAGTAATCGGAGATCAACAAAAATAAACATGGTAATAATTTATTTAATCTGTAGTACTCTAGCTGGTTGGTTATTATTTTTATTAATATTATCTAGTGTATATGGTAAAGCTAGAAACTACAGGTCGAAAAGGTATACTAAAAGAAATAGGTAATATGGATAGAGTAAAGGAAATTGAATGGCTTATGGGTTGTAGAAAACATGCCCAAGAAACTGTAGATAAGATTACACTTAGGATAGCTGAATTACAGGAGAACAAGGATGATCAATCTGTTGGATTTAAAAAATAATTATATGAGAGGAGATTATATACACAAAGGTAATTTATTAACCTATACTGTTTTAGGTGAATGTAAGATTAAAGATGAAGTTACCAGAGAATGGGTACCTGGAATTTTATATCACAAAAATGGGGATACCTTTGTAAGAACCATTAAAGATTTCGAAGAAAATTTTATAAAAGTAGAAAGCGGAGAGTAATGAAAAGGAAAGTTAAAGATATTATTAAGATGAGGAATGGTTCTACTATTACCATCACTAATAATAGTACTAAGGATGCTGGGAAAGGTTTTAATGAGATATATCTTAAAGAACAGGATGCAGAATATAAAAAGCAATTAGAAATAGAAAGCAAAAACTTCGGAGGATTATGATAGGAAAGAAAGTTTGGTTTAAAACCACAGAGAACAAAAACGAAAAGGGAAAGGTATTAGACAAGTATCGTTCAAGGACATCAGAAAGTAGCACTGCTATAGACTTCTATGCTATAGAGGATGAGCAATGTGTAATACATCATGTAAGATGTTCTAATGTAACCTCAATCACTTGGTAGTTATGTGTAAGGATACTAGATGTAAACAATGTATACATTATACCAAGTTCTCTACAATAGGTACTATGCAATTAGTATGTGGGAATAAGGGTAGGACATTTACCAATGAGGATATGGCTGGAGAGGTCGTTACTGATTATAATAAAAGATAAGTTATGGGGAAAACGAAAACGGTTAAAGTATTTATCAATGATGAGTTCATTAGGTTTCATAAGGTAAAGGATATCCCTAAAGTAGGTGATATATTCATCCTTTGTCACAGTAGTAAATTTATTAATGATAGAGCATTAATAGTAGACAAGGTTATATATGGTAGGGGATTTACTAAGGTACATTTAAAAGAGGAATAGGCTATGAGCAGTAATGAAAGAGAGTTTAGGAATTTACAGAAAGAGCTTTTAAAGCATAAGCGATTATATTACATTGAGGAGAAACCAATTATTAGTGATTATGAATACGATATGTTGGAGAAGCGATCTTTTGTATTAGCTAAGGCTTTGGGGTTTAGAGCGGATAGTTGGTTAGGCCCAGATGAATTCGAAAAGCACCATGTACATTGGATGGTGGGATATAAGGAAGGTTCTATCTACGAATAACTCCTTATCACGGGGGACTAAAAAGGGTTTCGATATTTTTTGTACCGGAGCCCTTTTTTCATGTGTGCTTATGGGCGATAGCGATGGGGGTGGGTGCTGGAGATCGGAGGACGGAGGACGGAGAGCTTAATGCGAAGAGCCTAAAGGCCTGGTATTTTTAGACGCCCTTGGTGTGTGATAATTTAAAAAAATTTATAAATAAAAAAAGGGATATTTTTTATATATCCCTTTAAATTTTCTTACTTATTTCTTTTAATAATTTCAATTACTAACTTACATTTTAATTTTGTATCATCATCTGAATTATTTTGACAAATTGAATTTAAAGAATAATCGTTTAATAAATAAGTTTCTTTATAAAATGTATCAAACGATTTAATTTCTTTTTTTAATTCTGTTTTTAAATCATTTGAAGCAAAGAAAATAATATTATCAAAGAATTTATTTCTTTTTTTTCTTAATGTTTGTCTAATCTTTTTATCAACTTCAATCTTATACATTTTATCTTTTGTATTAGATGTTTGTTTGATATTTGCAGACGCTTTTTTTAATAATTCATTAAAATTTAAATCGTCTAAATTTTCAGATAATTCTATAATTTGTGTATCTGACAATAATTTTTTAGATTCTGAAATTACATTTTTAATTTCGTTTCTTTCTGTTTTTGTTGCATTTGTTTTCATAATAATTAAATTTAAATTTGTTAAATATTTCTGTTTTTGTTTCTGTTATTATTCTTATACAAATATATAAATTTTATTTAATTAATTTGTACTTTTTTATTTTATTTTTTTATTTATTTTAATTCTAAATAAAAACGTTTTTTTTCTTTGTTCATTTCTTTTACAAATGTACAAATTTTATTGAATTAAAAAACATTTATTTTAAAAATTTTTTAATTTAAAATCATTCAAAATAAGACAAATCCCAACCTTTGGGAGAACCTTGAGTGAAGGTTTAAAGGCACGTTGTTGCGGGCACATCGGAAGGCCCTAGAAGGCAACAAACATTTATCCCCAAAGGCAAACCTTGAAACACAACCATCACTTTAAAAAGGACAACCGAAGTTGCGCTATAATATAAAATACTACTACACAGAAAAAGGATCCTATTTATCGTAGGACCCTTAATCGAAAATAAAACAGAATTAAAACAATATATGAAACCCAATTTACCAAAACAGAATTGGCTTTTTATGTGTTGTAGTTATAGTAGTTGTAGTTAGAAAATATTATAACTGTTATAGGTAATTGGATTAATACTAGTAAGCCTATACTGTAAGCCTACTAGTACTGAAAGCGTTATTGAATATTACTGTAAGCTTCTTGATTATCAAATGCTATATGTAAGGTATCATTATAGTACCAGCCATATAATTTATCCTCAGCAGTGATGGCCTTATATTCCTCTGGTAGCGAAATTTTAGGTTGATCAGAAATCTGCTTTTCGAGCCTTTGAATCTTAGAGCCTAAAGAGAATATACATATTATAAGAATACATACTGCAAATGATAATACTGTGATGATGTTGTTTGATGTTTTCATAATGAATAGAGATTAAAGTTGTTCTTCAATAATTGCTAACTTTGCATGTAGAGGATTATAGTCCTTTTGTAGGAAATTCTTACCATGGAGAATGATATTATTATTCTCTTCGAATTCCTCAAGGTTCTCCCTAGTATATTCGATACACGATAAGATAAATGATAAATCCTTTTCTGATAATTCTACTGGTACTGTTCTCATAATTGATATATTTATTATTAATTTTATTTATACAAATATACATATAAATATAACACCTAGTTTACTATAGGTAGAACTTCTTTAATTTCCTAAAGATTATGTGCCCTATAGTGCCCTAGGAAGCTAATGCCAGCCTGCCCTTAGGGTACATTGACATCGAAATCTCTAAACACCAGAGATGAGCCCTAAGAGGCCCACCCTACATGGCAAATGTACATTGAAGCGCTAATGCCCTATATATGATCCGAGTCTAGGTCTATCGAAAGGGCATCTGCTCTACGATCGATGTGTCCTTGTGAAGGCTCTTGAGCTAAAGCCTCAGCATCAGCCTCTAACACTAAATCAGTGATCTTACCTATAGTCAATCCCTCTCTAGAAGTATCATAGCCAGTCTGCATCGTAGCATTAACCTCAGGCATATCATGTATACCATATTCTATATATAAAGCCTCCTTCTGTGATGGGTCCTCGAGAAGAGGGATAGAGTGAGAACTGTTAGCTTGGGATTTGATTAATTCAAGGGCCTGGACAACGTTTAATCCTTGAGCCTGGTTCTGTTCTTGGGATAGGTTATTGTTTATAGTAATCCCAGCGTTAGGGCCAGTGATTTTCGATAGGATATTTAGGACATTTGTGTTCGAATCCATGGTCAGCTTTATGGCCTTCGTAACCTCTGCAGAAACGAAGGGAATGTAACGGCCTTGTTGCTCTGCCAGTAATATGTTTTGATGCTGTAGGGCAGTGCTACGGTCACTCAGAGCGTTTTTTAGAGAACCGCTTAAAATTGCCCTGAGAAAGCCTTGTTGATCTCCTTCTATCATGTTATTGAATTGTGTCTGTCCCAATGTTATGATCATGTTATTTATATACTCTATGTCTATGTTAGTGTATTGTGAAAATGTTTCTATGTTCATAGGTTTGTGACAATACATATAGTTGGTATTTATATAATGTTTGGTTATATGTTCTTTTATATTGTCTTTGTTTATTTGTGATGTGCCTATGGGTCTGGGTATTCTTGTTATTGTATTCATATTTTATAATAGTTTAAAGTTGTTGATTAATAGCTTGTTTTGGTGAGGGGACTTTCGTTCTTTCTTTTATTTCGAGGATGTTAAGGGATAGGCTCTCTGTGTTATCCTTGTAGGTCTACGATTAAGGGTACCTTGTTTGAGGATTGATGCTCTAGGTACCCTTGGTGTTTTGTTTGAGATTTATATTTTAGGTAAGAGTTTGTCTATATCTATTGTCATTGACTTCTTAATGTGCTCTTGAACTACTTCTTGTACTGCCTTCATTTCTGGTGATATTAGTGTGGCCATTAGGACGTTATCTTTGTCTCTTGTTATAGGTCCTACGATGTGATAGCCTTTGTTACATAATTCTGTAAGGGTTTCTATCATATCCTTTTTGAAATAGGTTGTGTGGATGATTATAGGTTGGTCCATGATTTCTTTGTTTTTAGGATTGTGGTGGAAAATAGTCTGGGGGATAATTATCTTCTGGGTATTCATCGAAGTAATCTTCTATAGGATGTTCCTTGTCTAAGGCTGATACTACCTGTAGTTCTACTTTGTTGTCTAGGATCATTGCTTGGCATATGAATGATTCTGCTATGAAAGGTCCTCCTTGTGGGATATATCCTTGATGGATTGAACCTTGTACTTGGGCTTCTAGGTCGAAAATGTTTACTGCCATTTCGATGAAATAGGATTTCTTCATGGTATTATTGTATTAATCATTGGTTTCCTTTTCTTTATCTGCTAGGGTAATTGATTTGATATAAGGTTTTCCTCCTCTAGTGATAGGGAAAAAGTGTATTTCTATTCCTGTAAAGAAATGTTCAGTTATTATTCCGATACCCGTGATTAATTTATGGTTTTCAAAAGGGTTTAATTGCATTGGTGATGTTTTATCCCCATCGAATTCGAAATATAATCTGGCATATCCCGGTGTGCTCTTGATCTCTGATCCATCATTGAGTTGGATTATTAGATAAGGCTCCCAGTCTCCCTGATGTTCATGTTCTCCTAATTCAAGGATTAGGTTGATGGTTGCTCTTAGTAATACTAATGCTAAGAGGTTGTCATTGATTTCGATATCCTTTATTTTATCGAACGTTAATATTGATAAAGGGTCTGTTTTAAATGTACTCATGGTATTATTTTATTAGTGAGTTTTCTACTAGTTCTCGGATTTTGGTATTTAGGGCTATTGCGTCTAGGATCGATATCCTTGAGAAGTCAAAGCCATATGCATTGAATAATCCTTGTAGAGCCTCTAGTTCGGTAAGGATATCTTTTCCTGTTCTTTCTGTGTTATCTGCCATTGTGTAGTTTATGTAATTAGTTAAATTCTATGCAAATGAATGATGTGTTGTCTAATGTTCTTAAAGGACATAGTTCATACTCTTGTGGTGATACATTTGTTTCGATATCTAAATGTTTAGCGTTCCTCATTGCTGAGTACCAAAGTGTTATGTTTCCTTTAAATTCTAGGAACCATTGGTTTTCGTTTCCTTTGGTTATCTGAAGGATTTCTATTAAGGTACCTCCGAATAAGTTTATGATTTCTTGAAGCTGTCTGTTCATGGTTTCCTGTTTTAGCCGTTATACCAGATTAGTAATGTTTCCATCAATGCCGGGTAATATTCTCTGAAATGTTTATAGAAATGTGTTTCTTCAAAGTTTATAGATGAAGAAGGTTTAGATGATTCATTAATGTGATCAATTAATGATACCTGTATTTCCTTAGAATGGTTATTAATAAAATGTACTAGGTCAGCGATATCTTCTGGAGTTTCCATGTAACCGTTTTCCTGTGTTTCGATTGTTTGGGAGAAATAGGTTTCGTAAATGTGATGAGGAATATTTTCCTTGATAAATCCGGTTGGTAGGTTCAAAAGTTTTTGATAGGTTTTCATATATTTATTATTTAATTATTATAATACAAATATATAAATTAATATAACACCTAAGGTTCTCTAGTTTTAACTTTTTTTAATCCTTAGAAGTATAGATTTCGTAATGATTTAGAAAGGATTCTAGTTGTTGTTTTGAATACTTTTTGTTCTTGGGTTCTCCGGTCTTTTTACTGATTAAGGATTTAATCTCCTTGCCTTGCGAAATTGTTTCGATGAGATCGGTTTTGATTGGTGTATCTCTCGGATCATGTAAACGTAAATTTCGTAGCTTTGCTAATGATATGAGCTTTGTTGCCATTTAATGAGAATATGTTAAAGTGATTATAATTGTTGAAGGTCCAAATTGTTGAGATGTTGTTTCAAAGAAGCCATCATTAAGTTCTTCATCAATGTAATCTTTTACATTCTCTGCTGTATAAGCTTCGTCATGTTCTGGATTAGGATCTTCGAATATTAATATATGTTGGCCAAATCCTATCTCTTTGAAATCTATAGAACTGATAGCTTTTAGTTCCATGTAACATTCATCCTGTACTGTTTTTATAAGGGTATTTAGGAAATCCATTGCTTCTGGGATATCTTGTACGTTATATTGTTCTCCTGTAAGTATCATATTATTTTATTTTTTAATTATATTCAAATATACAAATAATAAAAACACTGGGTATACACTTTATACACCCAGTTTTAAAATTTATGTAAATAATGTTATTAATAGGATTACCATGCTGATGATTAGTAATATTAGTATATACATTGATATCCTCATTAGGTATAGAATATCATTCATGTTTGATTTAAACTGTTTCATCGTAAACCATTGTTGCGTGATATATGAATAAAGGCATGTGTGACTCTCCAGCAAATAATTTAGGGCTTATGCCACCTATTAATCTGTAACCTTCTTTAAATCTTTGATTAGCCCATTGGGCAACTTCTGCTGAGTCCCCATCTTCAAAATAGATGTATTTTGATTTACCTTCAAGATGTTTATCCTCTGATACAAAATCCTCTTTAATCTGATCAGGTTTATCAAATACTTTAGGCTTTACTTTATAATTATTACCTTCCTTAGAGATGGTTAAATCGAACCCCTCATCTTTTGATCCGAAGTCCATTCCCATACTTTGATATGTATTATCTAACTTTTGAAAAGACTGTTTTACTATCTTTTGGAATTTATCATAATCCTCAGGTAAGTTTATTTGAAGACCTACCTCTATTGAACTTTTTAGGAGAACTATTTCCAAATGCTCTTTATTTTCAGACCTTGATAGGATTGGTGTAAATCCCGGATGCTTTTCCTTAATGAAAGCATGAATAAATTCATCATACTCATTTATATTCTCCCCTTCAGCTAAAGCCCTCATTATCTGGTATCCAGGTTTATAGAGGTTAACTTTGAAACCATTACCTTTATTATCTGGTTGATCTTGGTGTTTTCTCCAACCCTTTTCTAGATATAGGTTTATTTTTGTATCGAACATTTCAGTTGCATGTTGTGCTGAAATTGTAATGTAGTCTACTTGTTCAATTGATAATCTGATAGCTTTCATTCTTATTGGTATTTAGTTTGTTATTGATCGTATTCATCTCCGGCTTGTTCCATTAAGCCTTCTTTAAGAGTTTCTAATTCCTGTGGATCAATTGTTTCGAATTGATTTAGGATAATGTTATCGAATTCATCCTGATTTGCATTGTCTATTACAAACTGAATGCAATCTGTAATTCTTTCTATATCCAGTGGGGATAATTGTATTTGTAAAATCATAATTTTATTATTTTTAATTCTTATACAAATATAATATAAATTGTGTACACAAAAATACTCCTAGAGTAAACTTCTTTAGTTCTAGGAGTAACTTTATTAAATCTATTAAATTTTAACTAGACCATCGCTTCTGAGATACCTATTAGTTCTGTGATTACCATACCTAAATCAGCTTTATCTGAACTATGTAAATAGGTATTTATCTTTACCCATTCCTGTAATGCTATCTTTTCAAAGAAATCCTCCATCCTAGCATTATCTGAATAGTTATTGAACAAAGCCCAAGTATATGATAGGTCTATGATTACAGGTTCTATTCCAACTATATTATATTGCTCCTGTGCATCATCATTGAGATTAATTATAGCAGTAGCACCATTCTTTAGGTACATTGCATTTAGTACTCTTTGAGCCTCTTCAAATCTATTTGAGAAGTTCTGGCAGAAACCATGGGTTGGGGCCCATTTTGAACCCCTTTCCAGTTCTTCTAGTTCTGCTATATATCCTTTGGTGAAGTATCCTCCTTGTGCCATAATCTTAAGTATCCGTGAATTACATTATGAGCGTTATCGCTATTTTCTAGTTTTTCTCCATGCATATAAGGACCCAAATCAATGTGTTTTCTTATATTATAGAACTCCCAAGTAGTTTCTATCATTCCTACAAATTCTGAGTTAAATCTTGGGTGAACTTTATCAATTCTTTCTATGATATTACCGGAGTATATTGACATTTCATCTTCTGTTAATTCATCCTCATCTACAGTATCATATAAGTATTGTAAATGTTTTAATAATGTTTCTAAAGTATCATATTCAAAATGTGTATCCCTGATATAACTCCTTAGTCCACTTGATAGGATTTCTCTAATAGCAGTAGCCTCTATTGATAAATGTTGTTTTATTAACCTAGCTTCAATATATTGGTGTAATGTACTACTACCATTAGCTAATGTAAATGCAGAGTCAATGAATGCTTGCCTAATTGGAATGTTTAAAGAAGGCCTGGATATGATCATAGGTAATCCGAATGCCATATCAGTACCGATATCTAATAGTAGAGCCACTAATTGAATTTCCATGTGTTCTCTGTTATTAGATGATGCTTTAACTAACATTTCTATGATGCCAGTTTGATCTTTACTGTGAAAGTAAGTTTCTAAACATTCTATACTTTCTATAATCTCTTCTGCTGATGATAGAAATTCTGAGGTGAATGAGTATCGGCTGTAATCTTTAGGGTCTAAGTATTTGTTTGGTACCATCATACCTCCTCTACTGCCTGGTCCTCTGTGTTTTGGGCCGTTAGATGTTTGTTCTTCTGTGTTCATGATTTTAAATTTTTATTTATTATTTATAAGACAAATATAATAATAAAAGTGAACACTAGAATTAACTGATGTTCACTTTTTATTTATCCCCAAATATTAATAAATTTAACGTTGTTATCCTGAAGAGCCTTTCGTGTAATATGGGCTAGTGCTAGTATCTCATCAGGAATATCTTCTATATTTCCTTCAAAGTAAATTTTTACTGACTCTTTGTCAGGTACTGTGAATTGCTTGAAACCATATTTAGACCAATGGCACTTATGCTTCACTTTCTTGTTTTTTTCCATTTCTCCTGTTCCAAATTGTGATAAAAAATTTAATGTACATGTTCGCAATAGTCCCGGAGCATAGTACCGGAATAAGAACAATGATAAAGATAATTAATGCAAATGCATTTAGGAATAAAGATAACGCTAATGTTATCAATATCCCCCACATGGCTTTTAGCCGTTCTGTAAATGTTGGTTTAATCATGTTGTAAAAATGTTTTAAAATCTATTAACCTATATAGAAATAGCATGGATAATGTTATTCCATTTTCTAAACTATAGCCCAATGATTCGCTACTTGGTGTAACCATTTGATGTGGATGGAATAATGTAAGTCTAACATACTCTATTGCATCATCCAAAGGTAATTTGAGTTGGTTTACCAGGCGATTGATAACTTCATTGTAATTTGATGCAGTGTAAAGCATTTCCAATAGATTACTGGTGTGAATACCATTTGGATTATATACTTCGAATATCTCCTTTGCATAAGGATTAATTGGTGCTAGGATTAAAACCTTAAATTCATCTAATGGGACTAGGTTTGCTTCATATATGTCTGTATGAAATTTTAAATCGGCTGACATCCACATCATACCATATTTGATCTTATCCCTTGGCTTTTCATATTCTACAAAGGTATCAGCTACCTTGTTAAGTATCTTAATGAAAGCCCATTCATTTATAGTACCAGGACCCATTGGTGATATTTCATTAGGGTCTAATATTTTGATACCTACTAAATGATCTGCCATGATTATGAAATCATTGTAGATGTTATCTGTTCCTGATATTGCCATTATCATTAATGTTAAAAAGATAAAGCCTGATAGTATAATAGCTAAAAGGCTTTATCTATGTGAGTAAATGTTTTAGGGTACCATTAGGACCTCCTTACGGTAAGCTTTGTACTCTTTATCTAATTTACGGTATTCCTTAGACTCAGTGTCTTCTACTTTAGAAAGGTTTCTTTCGAAGGCTCTCATTTTATTTCTGGTTGCCTGTCTCCATTTCTTTCTGTCTAGTGGATTATCAATATCCTCCGGGTATTTATAGAATAGGTCTCTTTCCTGGGTTACTATTGTCTTTACCGTGTCCTTGATATTCTTATCATCGGTGGTTTTCTTTTCGGCTGTTTGTTTTGATTTTACCGATTTCTTTTGCTCCTGTACTGTTGCTTTAGTAACTTTGTTGATTGGAGTTCTTTTTTTAGCTTTAACGATTACTGTACCTTCTTCGTTAGCTTTTTCTGGGTTTTTTGCTTTTGTGTTCATAATTTTTATTTTTATTACTTAATTATTTATATTACAAATATATGAATAAAAGTAAACACTAAGTTTACAGTTTTTTAGCTTTTTTTACCTTGATAGGAGCTTTTTTAATCTTTTTCTTTTCCTTGAATATCCCATGATAGCCTTCACCATTATTATCAAACTTTCCTACTGATGAAAAGGCTATTAGTTTTAATTGGGGATTAGTATCCAGGAATGCTGCTAAGCTATCTACGTATTTAAAATACTTAGTGCTATGTCTTTCTGATGATTCTGGTTTCTTCTTTGCCATGATTAAGAAATTAAGATTACTGTATCATCTTCATCATCTGGGTAATCATTCTCATCTCTGATTACTTGGTTCTGTTGATGATAAGTTGAATGTTTAATATAGCCGGGTTCAACATTTTCTACCGGTGAGGCTAATTCTGTTCTCCAGTGATCATGTGATGGATGTAAGAAGAATACTTCCTTATCCCCATCAAAATCTGATAGGTATTCTATCATTTCACTTACTGTCATTTTGCTTAGTATTAGGGTTAAACTTATTTAAAATTAATTCATAAGTGTTAGGTAGTACGGCTATTGGTGATTGGATTTTATCAAAATACCAACTAAAGAAACCTTCTGCAGTTACTTCTCTTTGAGGTTCTACTGCTTTTAATACTCCTATCATAATCTATTCTTTTAAGGTTATTTCTATTCCACATTGACTTTCATATATGATTTTAAGGTTATCCCCTATCATACCTACTGGTATAGATATAGATAGATCACCGTATTCATCCATGTAATCATCAAAATCATCATCTTCAAATGTGGTAATATCCCCATTGACTTCTAATTCTGAAATATAGGTTATATGGTCAGAGTCATCATTTATTAGGTCTAGTTTAAATGATAGAGTTTTTATCTGAGGATTTTCATTGAGTAATTCCTCTATATGTCTATAGCATTCTTTTAGAATTGCTATTTGTTTCTCTACTTCTTCTGATAATGTTTCTAGCTTATTCATATAATTATTATTTTTAATTCTTATACAAATATAAAAAATAAAGTGAACACTAAGATATACCCAATGTTCACTTTTTATAAGCTTTTTTATGACTACCTAACAATAGACATCATGATCAACTTCTCTTTTACCACATGTAATACATTTTCTGGCTGTACTATACATTGTGTCGCAGTTATCAGCTTTCCAGGTATGAAAATGGAATAACCTTTGTAAGGTAGTCATTTTATCCCATTTACTTTTTTTCTTCTTCTTACTCATGGCGTATGGTTTTCTAATATTTCATCAATGTTATCCTCGATATAGTCCTGCATTTCTCTTTCTCTAGACTTTACTCTTCTGCCTGGAGTATAGATATAAGAACCATCTCCTTTATATGAACGTATTTCTCTTAACATCCTAATCTCTTCATCAGATATATTAGTAGCCCTTATTGGTTGTGGTGGCGGTATATCTATGAATGATTCAAACTTAGGTTCCCTCTTATAATTAGGGTCGTCTTTGTAAATGTATGACTTACTACTGTAATCATATCCTACCGGTATTTTACCTTCTACCTTTTCAGGATTTGGTATGTGTTCAAAGTCAGGCTCTTTGTCTCCTTTGAACAATTGATAAGCAGAGGCTGTAAATAATAATCCTATGCTTATATATAAGAATAGCTTTGCTCCTTTCATGTTATAGCCTTACTTCTACTAATCCTTGTGATTGAAGGTAATCCTCCAGATTAGCTTTAATTTGTTTTACTGGTGTACCAGCATCCTGTTCTGATAACCATTCTTCTATTAATGATACATTGACTTTTGATAAGTCATACATTCCTGTGTTTACTAAGTAATCCATCAGGCTTTGTGCTTCCTTGTTTAATTGTGTTTTGCTCATAATTCTTATTTTTATTATTTAAACAAATATACATAATTATTTAACACCCGTTAATCTCTCATTTATTCTTTGTAAAATGATCTCTCTATCCTCAGGTTTTTCCTTATAATCTTTCCAGAGTTGTTTATGATTAGGAAATTCCTGAAAAAAGGCTTGACTATAATCAGTTACATTAAAACCACGTTTGGTACATTCTTTATGTATTTCGCAATATCTGAAATAGAGGTACCTAAGTTTATTGTAGAAGAATTTAACATGCCCCCTACCTAATGTAAATTTTTCTGGTATTCCTTCAATCTTGGCTTTACCTGATGCTACCATGTTTGGAATACGTTTAATTTCCCTGTGCTCAGCCAATAAATGTTTGTCTGATAATTCCTTTGGTAATACTCCTACGTTAATCCTTGTCATTGTTTTCTTCTTTTTCATAACAACCATCTGGGTTATTTCTTTTTACCCAGAGGTGGTCGTCATGTGTTGCTCCTTCAAATGTTACTAACTTGTTCTTTTTTATTCTTAAACCTCCTATTATCTTATAAAGTTCATAGGTAATAACCTTTCTTAAAGTTATCTTCTTGTAATCTATTACTGTACCTCTATCTGTGTTACCACAATGGGGACAAGTAGCATTAGAATATAATAATTGGTTATCAGTTAACCTTTTTTCGCATTTAGTGCAAACGTCTATTGAATAAAATTCTCCTTTTTCTGTTCTCCTCATTATTTTACCAGTTTAAATTTTAATAGTAACATATAGAACCAAGAGTGGATGTATGTGTATTTTTTCTTAAACCTAGTAAAGTTTCTTTTCCTAAATGAAATCTTATTTAAGATATAACTACTAGTTACTAGAATATCACGTTCTTGATATAATAAAGTGGTTAAAGGTAATAGCTCAAAAGGTTTTAAATTTAATTGGTTGTATACGTTAACGTAATCCGTTAAGTCCTTTATGTAATCTACTAACCTGTACTCCTGAATACCTAATTTGTGATTGTAATATTCAACCCTAAGATTTAGGATAGTTTCTGCCATAAGATTACGTTTTTCTGGTAATCCTGGAATTAGTGATATCAGATTCTGAATGACCTTGTCATTTTGAGCATCTGAACAAAATAGTAAATTAGGGTTTTGTCTACATCTAACTAAGATGTCCTTGTTTACCTTTTTTCTGTTGTGGTTAAATTGGCAATGTATACACATATTATTCTGGGTTTTTAGCTATTTTTGGCCAAGATGATTTTGGTATGATACCGGGTAATTTATTATTGAGATTAACTCTATCGCTTTCTGGTACGTTAGGTATTTCTCTTTGTTTTATGATACAATATACTTTGTGATAAGGTACTATTGTAATCGTACCATCAAATGGATGTTCTACTAGATATCTAGTGTGGGCAAATTTATCTGGTGAATAATAACCTATTACCTTATCAACTACTACTCCTTGTTGTAGCCCATTCTCTGTATTGTATTTAATGGTTTTTCCTACTAAGCTCATGTTTTATTTATTTTTATTATTTATACAAATATATGAATTATTAGAACACTAAGTATACGCAAAGAAAACCCGGAGAAGAACCCCGGGTAAAATAAAAATAATAAATAATCTAAAAAAGCAATCCCTACTAAAGAACCTGAGTACATGTTACTTGAGGGTTATTTTTTATATGTTGGTTGAAGAATGAACCAATGCTTTCTGCACTTAATAATAGTTGGTATCCTTCTGGTGCTATTGGTGTATATTGAAATACCTTCTGGTTATAAAACTCTACCTCTAGTACCTTTGTTTTTTCATCATATCCAATTGATTGAATATTTGATGATACTACTTTATTCCTTAACATAATATAAGTTTTTAGTTTAGTGGTTCATCCAAGGATCGAACTTGGGACCTGATCATTATGAGTGACCTGCTCTAACCAACTGAGCTAATGAACCAGGTGGGATACTGTTAGATAACTGAAATAAATGCAACTAAATAAAAGCTATTGCCCAGTATCCCGTCGAAACAACGTTTAATTAAAATTTTGAGTTTGTAAGCCTTCTATAAAAAATAACTTTTGCCATAAATTAGAGACTGCCTTCGGATATTTCTTATTGTAATGGTCTTCTATGTTTGCTAATATATGACGAAATGCTGATAAATCCTCCTGAGTCATAGAAGCTAAGGTCTTATGGTTCCTTGATAACTGTTTAAACTTAAATAGTTTATTTTCGAGCTCTTCTCTGAAATCTTCAAGTTTTACGTTATGTTCCTTTAATTCATCCTCAATTAAAATACTACCTAATGGTTTGTTTTGGTATAGTCTTCTTAATGAGTCCAATTGCTTGAAACATATATCTTTTATAATTTCACTTTGTGCTGGTGTAAAATCAGTGATTATAGTCATATAAATTTTGTATCTTATATTTATTTAATTATTATTTTACAAATATATAAAAAAGAAAAACACTAGGTATACATTTTGATAACCGAAAATATAACCAGTAAAACAATCACTATCACTATAGCCAGGACTTGGTAAAGGACAAGGTGGTTCTGTATTTTTCTTCGACGTATATGCCTTTCACCTTTAGCAATAATCCAATCATGGGCGGATAGTTTATTGCTAAATGTTTGGGTTATTACTTCGCCGTCTTCATACAGAACCCAGCCTACCCAGTGATTACCGATGGCTTTATCCTCGTCCATATGTAAACCAACTAAAACCTGTTTTTCATTGAACCAAGGCAGAAGTTTAATTCTGGCTGGGTCCATACCGAACTTTTGCATTTCGGTTAAGCGCATAAATGATTTCTTACCCTTTCTATATTTTAATCTGTTGATACTCCTAGTGTTTTCCATTTCCTTTAATTTAATATATTAGTAAAAAGTATTCTAGTTAGTTTTTACTAAGTCTATAAGGCTCTTCGTAAAGATAGATACTTGGTCAGGTTCTAATTCATCATAGATTTTTTCTAAACCTTTAACCGTTCTAGCCTTTGAATTGTATTTAGGTAATGTAATCTTGAATGCTTCAATGATTTTCTCTACGGGCTGTGCTTTCCAATCGAATGGCTCATTCATTTCCATTACTTCTCCAATTGGTTTATTACCACTATCCTTTAATTTACGAACCATTACCAAGAAAGTAGTTGTAAGGTTAACTCTTCTCTTAGAGTCTGTATACAGTTTGGGCATTCTGTTGATAATTCCTCTGGCATGTTCTCTCCATTGTTTATCTAATTTCTCAAAGATGTTTAAAACGTCTGTAGCCTCATGATTAAAATCATTTGCCATTACCTCTGACATATACCTTTCGGCTAATGTAGTTAACAATTGCTGGTTTCCTTTTGATGTGTTAACGATTGTCTTTTTTGAATACCTATTTCTTGCCATTTTTATTTATTTTTCTGTTTTGATTTCGAACTCTTCTATTGCTGCTATACATACAGCTGCTATTTGTATAAGTTTTCTTTTATAGAGATCCATATTAGTGGTAAACTCTAATTCACCTAGCTCATTCTGATCTGCTTTAGCAGCTTTCATTACACCATGATTTAATTGTCCTAATTGCTTACCTATTATTAAAGCCCAAGCAACTGGAGGATTATCATCTTTTGGTCCCTATAGTGAAATTTGTCTTTCCCTTTCTTTACAGATTGATATCAAGATATCATCTCTTCTAGCCTGATCTTCATCTTTGGCTTTTAAACCCCCATCAATTTGATCTGAGATTTTGTTTTCATCATTACTCATAATACTATTGTTTTGTGATTTGTAATTCTTCTCCTACTGTAACATCCTTCTCCCATCGTTGATAGAATTTAGATGGTTGCTTTTCTGGGTTATTAAGTAATAGCCTGTGCTCAATTCCCCATTTATCTCTTTCCTCATAAGTCATATAGTGAGGATACTTGATAAGATTGGTTTTAAGGAAATCAAACATTTTCTTTTCTGAAGGTAGTTCTTTTTTAATGGTACTATCCATTTCACCATTCAAATAGACTACCATCTTATCTGACCTATTGTCCTTGTACATGATATGTATTCCTACTAACAAGGAAGGATCAAATTTATCGTTTCTAGGATCTTTTGCTGTTTTGATAACTTTGATCATCCATTGGTAATGTTCTAGGTGTCTCTGTTTTATTTTATAGTTTTCAGGTAATAATGTTTGAAGCCTATCAGACTCTACAAATACAAATCCCAATTCTCTAAGCTTTGTAATGAAATCATCCTGGTCCTTTGCTGCTTCTAAGGATTCCTTTAAAGCCTGTTCTCTTGATACATTGGAGTATACTGTAGACTCTGTCCTTTTTCTACCTCTAGTTTCTACTGTTTTTGTTTCTATAGGTAAATCCCCTTTTAACTTAAGTAAGTATGCTATAGATGACTCTACGTCCTCTGGATTGAATAAACAAAGTTCTATCTTTAAAGGACCTAAGTGTTTGTCTTTAGGACCTATATAGAATTCGTTGGTTTGATCCACCAGCCTATCCTCTATAGTAACCCCATTCTCATCTAACTTTTGTATTCTTAGTTTCTTAACCATGCTCTCTCTAAAAATTAGAAAAGGACATAACCTTGATGAGAAATGTCCTTTTGTTTTATATTAAGTGATTGTTAATCGTCAGCCTTTTTTGTTTTTTTGCCAGCGATTTTCTTTTTGCTGCTTTTAGAAGCTTTCTCTTCTTTTACCGGTTCTGTCTTTGTTTTAGACTTTACCTTTTTAGAAGTCTTTGTCTCCTCCACCTTAGCAGTGTCTTTAGTTGTTTTGGTTGAAGCTTTATCTTTGCTTTTAGCTTCTTCTTTACCAGCCTTTTCTTTCTTAGCCTTAGGGGCATCACCGTTAGCCAATTTACGTTGTTCGATACGGTATTTTTTTCTTTTGTCTGGTGTATCTACTTCTGGTGGATACTCATACTTGGTTACCCCTTTTGCAGGACCCTTTTCCGCCTTCTCAGCTTTCTTTTCAGCGATCTTCTTGCCGCCTTTGTCTAATTTTGCCATTTGACTATTGATTTGTGTTAATAATTCGCTTTCGTTATCTATTTGAGTTTGAAGCTTCTTAATTTTAGGACCATGCTTTGCATTGTCTGCGTAATCTTCTAATCGGTTAAGCTTATGCTTTTTGTAATAAGAAGTAAGTTCCTGTTTCACCAGTTTGATCTTTTTGGCTTGAGCTTCCTGAGCTTCTATTGCCTCGTCTAACGTTTTGAATACTTTTGCCATTTCTATTATTTATTAAATGTTTTCGAAATTATATAGTATAGGTTTCCCCATATCTCTGAACTCTTGAGATTTATTCTAAACCGGAATGATTATAGACTTTACCCATTTCTACTGTGCCTATTAGCTGTACATCAATTAGTTTGATTTCTGGTTCTTTATTGATATATAACATTGCGTTAAGAACTTTGATAATATCTAACTTGTCATAGTTAGAAGGATAATTAACATATCTGTATTCTATACCCATTTCGGTTTCTATTGTTATTTCCCATTTTGCTATAGAGCCTGGTGAAATAACTTTACGTATTTTTTCGGTTTGTTTCTTAACCTTATCTTCTAATAAGTTTCTTTTCCGATTATAAACTACGCCTATTACCTTTTTGCGATATTCAATATCTAAATTCCTTAATTGCTGTTTGAGCCTTTTGAGCTCATCCATGAGGTATAGAATGTTTATGATGCTCATGATTACTTATTGTCTATTTTCGTATAGTAACTTGATAACCTAAATGTTACTAAAGTTGGAAAGAATAAAACCATCAATATTACACAATATGTATCCATCAATTTATTATACAATATACGATCTATTATATCCCATATCTTTAATATAAATGTTGCAGGCATCATTAGTATAACTAATATGAATAATGTTATGCTGATTTTGAATAATAGGTTCATAGGATTTTAATATTTATTATTTATAAGACAAATATACATATTAATTAAACACAGTGTAAACTAAATTTTTACTTTTGATGAACTCTGTAAAATTATTCTCTCCGATTGTGCTGTAGATAATATACCTACCTAATCTGTTTGTTACTATCCCAAAGTCCTGGCAATCTTCCGTAACATGGTACCAACCTTCTGGTTGTAAATCATCAATCTGTCTATATAACCTTTCTTCAGGAAATCTTAGATTGAACTCTGTTATAATGTTTTCTGCTGTTTCAAAAGTAATTGAAGGTATCCATTCTTTAGAAGATTGATTACTTGCTCTGCTTACTACCTTCTCTAATCTGTCCCAATTCATCGTTTCTCTTTTTTATTTTTTCTAATTCTTTTGCTTCTTCTCTCCTCCATAACCAAACAATGATTAGGATGATTAAAACTAGTACAACGTTTAATGCTGCTAAAAAATATATTAGTTTCATATTTATTATTTATACAAATATATGATATTAATGAACACTAAGTTAACCTCGTATTACTTGATTTTTCTTATAGTGGCCTTTTCTACAGAATGCTCCACTGAATACTGGCTTTCCTTTATATTTGAATTTCTTGTATTCAAGTTCTAGGTGTTGTGTTATGTATTCTGAGATAGTCTCATATTTCTTGATAGCCAATGGGTTAAGTATTTTGTTATCTAAAGCTTTAGCCCAATGTTCTTCTATCTGTTCAAGGTATGCATTCCTAAAGTTGATAGCTTTAGTTCTAGCGTCAGCTGTAGTAACATTATAGTTTTTCCTTCTGCTTCGCTTTTTAGTCTTTCTGTATTTTTGTTGTCTACTGAATTTAAGCAATTCTAAATTGTTTATTTCATTAGCTACATACTTTGCCGTAAGCATTACTTCTTCTTTATATCCGAAATGCCATACTGATTTTACTGGTTCATTAGTTCCGGGTATTACTTTATAAACCCATACACTGTAACAATTGAAATATGTTGAGATTAAGTAGATCAGCCTAGAATATACCGGACTTACATCTCTCCTGTTAGAAGGCCAATATTTTTTTACCATTAGCTTTTCTTCTGGGATACCGGTACTGTAAGCGGGGTCATCATTAATAAGGTTATGCATCTTTATGATACTTCTGCCTCTTCTATTAGCGTAACTACCTAACTTACTATCTGCCTTTAAGCCACTGATATATCTACTATACTTGATGAATGTCATGGTCCTCTAGATTAAGTTTCTTTAATAGGTTAGCACCAGCCTCAATCATTTCTGTTGCGATATTAATTTCGGATTGTAATTCTATCTTTTCTTTTTCTTTATTTGTTTCATTCTTTACGTTAGTATAGGCTTCTCTAGTTTGATTTAAACTCATAAGATACAAGTTTACCGATTCAGCTATAATAAATAACTCTTGATCTGTTAATTCTGCTACCATAATGTAATTGCTTTAAAGAAAAAAAGCCTAGCGGTTAGGCTAAGCTTTTGATGTTAAAATTTCGAAATGATTAATATTTATTGTTTGTTGTTAATCTTCAGACTCATCTTCTTCGTCTTCGGCACCAGCTTTACCTTTTTTCGATTTAGGTCCTTTGTCGACAATTAAGTATTTGAAATCCTTTTTGGTTTTAACCTTAACTCCTGGAATAAAGATTGAAGAGATAGCAGTAACGATTCCGTCCTTGTTGATTGCTTCTTCTCTAACGATTGAGCCTACCCCTCTAATGTGTTGAACTGAAGTACGAACTCCATTGAATGATTCTGGGTTGATTACTACGTAGTTATCTTTTAAATAAGAGTCTTTAGGTGCTTTCTTTTCTCTTACCTTTTTAGCCGGAGCTTCTTTAGTTGCTTCTTTACCTTTTTTTGGTGTTGCCATCTTTTAAATGATTTGTGTTAATGAATAAAAATTTGAATAGTAGTGGGGTGTTTTAATTCCCCCCACTAGAGAATAGTTTTTGAATAGTTTTATTCCAGTGGAATGGGTCTATTTCTTTTTTCCTTTCTTTTCCTTTGCTGCTGGTAATTTGATACCCATTGCTTTTGCAACTGCTTTACGAAGTTTGTCTTCATCTTCATCGAAGTCATCTACATCGATATCCAATTCTTCGTCGTCTACCAAGTCTTCAAGGTCATCGAAGTCCATTGCTAATAGGTCTTCAGCGGTAATTTCTTCGCCTTCTTCCTCATCATCTTCGTCCTCTTCTTCTTCGTCGTTGTCCTCATCCTCGTCTTCATCATCTTCATCTTCCTCTTCTTCAGATTCTTCTTCGTCATCATCGTCATCTGATGATTCACCAGCTTCAATTCCAAGCTCTTCAAAATCTAAGTTATCTGATAATTGACTTACTACCGAGAATGTACCGTCTGTGAAGATTAACATGGTTAAACCATTTCCTAAAACCTTTGTTTCCTTAATCTCTTTTCCAGCTAAAACATCTTTTGCCATCTTTTTATTTGTATTTAATTAATTATTAATGATTATTCGTAGTTAAATAGTTAATTCTAGTAAAGTGTTCTAAACTTACTAACTTTGACGTTGTAATATTTTCATCCTAACCCATACCGAAGCATTACCATTTAGGATATATTGCTTTTGTCTTTTATTATATTTAGCAATATCATCAACGTATTCTTTTATTTTAAGTTGAAGGTTTTCCTTAGTGTCATCTATTTCGATTTCCTCTTGTTCATCCTGAATATAAAGTTCTGTATTAGGACTTACCTCAATTTCTGCTTCTTCACCTTTACCTTTAATTTCGTAAGGTGCTCTGTAGGTTGTTATTTTTAATTTGTGAATGTGATTCATTTTATTAAGTTATTTGAGTTTATATAGTATTAAGCTTTCTTTGGTATATTAATTCTAGTAAAACCAGGTACACCGGCTAGACTCATACCTATTTGATATATGATGTTCTTTGAGCCTACATTATATATAAGGTCGTGAACAAAATTATAAGGATAGATGTACCTATTATCAATGTTCGATTGTAAATGGGCAAATCTCCAATCATGATCCTCAAAATTTATGGCTTTAACAAATCCCATTGCCTTTTGTTCTTTGAGAGCTTGATCTCTTGTAATATTTCTTAATTGGAATGCATCCTTTAATAATGATTTCTGAACATGCTCTCTGTGATATTCACAAATATCTACTTCAAATAAATCATCAATCATTAAAGCAATCTTACATGATTTAAGGCTTATTTCATATCCATAATGTTTCTCTAGTGTTCTCATTATATTAACTACATCTGAAACATGCTTTGGCCATACTAAACCATTTCTATCTTTTAAACAAGTTTCTATTAATCGAACTAAGTCTGGATTATTCTTTCTCCAGGGTTTAATGTATTTAGAGAATACCATTTTGTAATGATATTGTTTATAATGCCTCCTTAGAAAACGTAATAGATTTCCATCTAGGTATTTGTTTATCACTTGAACTCTTTCGTTCTTTAATTCCCTTTTAGTTTTCGGAATTGTTTTGGTGTGTGACATAATGTAATGTTTCATTTTTTCCTATTGCTAAAATTAGTATCATTGAATGTGTTTAATCTGATGTTATAGTTTCTCATCCATCTCCTAGCCTTAGTTCTGAATGATTTCTTATCTTGCTCTGATAACCTTTCTATTGGGTAATCATGGGCGAATAATCTTTTAATCCTTGCATATAGTGAATGACTCTTTACAAAGTGAAATCCATGTTCTATAGCATCTGATCCTTTTATAGGTAAATAAGCCAAATCTCCTGTTTTACCATTTATCTTCATGAAATATAAAACATCAGAGTGTTTCTTAAATTCCTTTCTATATAACAGTAAAACATAGTGCTTGGTATATGTCCTTTTAAGAACTATACCAAGATACCATGTTTTAGGTTCTATTTGCCTTGTCTCCTTCATTATCCTTCTTTTAAAGCTTTCTTATACCAAATCTTAATAGATTTATCAGCTGCATCTGGGAATTTACGTTTTACCTTTGCAATTGTTCTTTCTATTGATCTACCTTTTTTAGCTAATTCATAAGTTAAAGCTTTCTTAGTACCTCCATAAATACCATCAGAATTTTTACTTCTTACTACCTTTGCCTTTTTAACTATTTTAGGTTTTACTTCTCTAGGCTTTTCATCTTCTGAACTTTCACCTAAGTATGATAATCGTAAACTCGGATGTACTAATTGATCCTGTCCTCTTGATAAAAGTAATTCTTCTAGTTTATCATCGAATTGTTCTACTAATGAAGGATCGGGTTTTCTATGGAAATTAGCATGAACATAACTATTTAATCCAAAGAAGTCTGCTGCTAATACATCATCAAATGACATCCCCCTTTCTACTGCTGCTTTCTTTAAGTCCTTGTAAGTCATTTGGGTTAAATCCTTCATTCCTTTATTTAGGTCCTTAATTAAGCTCTTAGTGCTTTTTGCTTTTTTCATTTTATTTATTATTTATACAAATATAATATATTTAAGAACACTGTGTTTACTTCATTAATTTCTTAATAGCAGATTTAGAACCAGCCGGTAAGTTACCTTCTTCTTTAAGCCTTTGAACTAATCCTAATATTTGTGATTTAGCTTCTGCTTCTACATTCTCCAATGTTTCTAAATAGGTGCCTGTGATATAAGGTAAATTTCTGGTTAATTCTTGTTCAACTTTATAGATTGTGTTCTCTACTAATTCTTTGTCTGCTTTACTTAATTTGTTCTTACCGAGAACTTCTTTAATTTCCTTAGAGTTAATCTCTAGACTCCTATGGAAATCTTTTAATCTAGCAGAAAATAGTTCGGTTAATGCTTCTTTCCTAGTAGGTAATTTAGGTCTATCTTTAATATAACCTTGGGTTTCTGTATAATGTATACTACAAGGTATTCCTTCGCCGCAATTTCTATTGAGTAATAACTCATTTAATTGCCTTTCTGTAAGGTTAAGAGTAATAATGGGTTGGCCTACTCCCCAATATTTATCATCTGTGATATCTCTTTCTAGCTTAGCCCTTTTAATCTCTAATTGATAATAATCTCTTACTTTTATATCAGAGCCAAAAATAGTTTGATTTCCCGAAGAGTTTACCTTTGAGATAGATATCATACCAAAGCTATCATGTTCATGTTCTTGTATGTGTTTTCCGTGTCGCTTTTCCATTTTTATTATTTTATTTATTTAGACAAATATAGTAATTAAGAGAACACCTAAATATCCCAGAAAATACTTTCTTTTTCTCTATTTTCTCCAGCATCATAATTTGCTAGATTTTCCTTACGATCCTGTTTATCTACCTTGATTTTATCTATATCTCTAAATGCCTGTTCTAGGTTTGAACGTCTTGGAATGATATTGTTTACATCTAAGTAGTTTGCTGCTTTCTTTGTGATAACTCTAAATCTTGGCCAGAATTTTTGTCCTATCTTACAGGTTCTTTTAGCTTCACACATATAGTTTTCTACTAAGTGCCCATAATCTTCTGCATCATCTTTTGTTTTGAATAGGTATAGTTTTAATTCCTTTGAAAGATATTGGTTTACTTGTTCAGAGTCCTTGACTTCTATAATATCAAAACCCTTAGCAGTTTCACTGATAAAGATTGGTAGATATAATTTAGCTCCGGTTTTCTTTGCTTTAAACTTAGCCGATTTAATGTAGTCTATTAAGAAAGGGTCTAAGGCATATAAGTTCTTTAAGTGTTTCATAAGCCTTGTCTTATTCCTTCTCTTAAATGCCGAAGGTTCCTGGATTGCCTCTGGTAATACCCTGAAGTTATTCCAACGATCAAATTCCTTTATTAAATCATGTAAATCTCTATGTGCAGGACTTGGATGTTTTCTTAACCATTCCATCATCTCAATAATTTGGGTATCCCTTTTGATTGCTAATTTATGAGAGAACTCAGAGGTCTTTCCTATCCTCTTTATTGTTTCTCTATAACCCATACGTTCTTCTATGATACATTCGATAAATTCTCTCCTGTCCCAAGTTATTTCTGAGTCTTCTGGTATTAGTAAGTCCCCCGTCTTTTTGAAATAAACATTAAACATTTCAAAGAATTTCTTTGCTCTAGCATGTATCTCTAGGTATTTGTAATGTGCTTTACCAAGTATTTCACCAGCCTCCCAAGTTGATTTACTATGGTTGATACTTAAACTTAATGCTACTCTTTCCTCTTCGGTCATTATAGCCCATGCTTTATTATTCATAGTTTACCTCCTCATCTTCATAATGTGAATGTTTGATAGTTAGGTAGTCTACTGTGTTAGGGCCATATCTATCGTTTATTTCATCAGATGATTTCTCTCTACCTTCTTCTGTAAAGTCTTTGTAGATTGTGTAGAATACATTTTCAAATGAAACTGTAACTTCTCTTGTTAACCCATCAATCTCTAATTTTACTTTAACAGTTCCTTTGCTTTTATTTATTGAAATGATTTCAGCTGGCATGTTATCGAAAGGGTATCCCTGAAGTTTAATGTAATCTCCTGGCTTTAACCTATCTAAATCATCTTGGTTATAAATGCTCATACTATCTGTAGCCTTTATTAACCTTGCTAATTCATCATCGGTTGCAATTGCACATTGTGGTAATGCATCATCTGCAGTAGAATTATTTGTTTTTAATCCTGTTCTATCATAGTTTAGTTTTGCAGGATCTTTTACCCAAGCATATATACAGGTTATATGGTGTCTCAGGGTCATTAAATAATCCGGGTTTCTTGCCTTCTCTAGTGGAATACTAAAGAAACCATAATTAAATAATAGCGGTACAAACTCAAATACATTCTTGCCTTTAAAACGTTTCTTTAATACACTAACTGTAGGAATGTATGCTACGATATCTTTGTGGCCGTACCTTTCTAATTCCTTTTCTGCCATGTTAATGTGATCTCGGTTGATGTAGGCTACAACCCAGATGTGTCCTTTTTTACTTTTCATTTTTTCTTAGTTTTTTGATTGCTATAATAAATTCTTTGTAGTCAACGTTTTTGAGATCTTCAGAGTTCATAAGTATAATTTCTTCGTCCTCTGTTTTGATTTGGATTACTGGATATTTAGTTACACCCAACTTCAGTTTGAATAACTTGTAAACATTTAAAGGTATGATAGTAAACCAAACAGAAGAAGGCATATTATTATACCTCATAAATAAGATAGGTATTTTATTACCTCTTATCCCATCTTCTTTTGTCTGGTTCCAAAATTCCATTACCTTTACACCTTTGTTGCCTAAGATTAAATGTTCGAACCTAATATCTTTATATGATTTAGCTTCTATTGAAAATGGAAATCTTCTAGAGTGTCTTTCATCTGTACAGATTATATCACCTGTAATATTTTGAGTATTATTCCATCTTAATCCCCCAGAAGCTGGTATACGATTAAATTCTAATCCTGACCATGATTGCCACCATTTACAAAGATTGCGTTCGTTTTTGTTTCCTTTCTTTTTACCGTTTATTGCCATGATTTAAATGTTTACATTTAATAGTATATTTACAAGATTAGTATTAGGCCCAATTTATTGGCTAATTACAGTATGTTGATTTTCATCCAAGGAAATTGTTATGTAGTTAGCGTTGATTGGTGAGAAAGCTTGGTGGTGAGTAATTAAGAATAAAGATTTATCTTTTGCTTTCTCTTGTACTAGCTCTGCAACTATTTCAATGTTATCTATATCCAATGACTCAAAAGGCTCATCTAGAAATAATAGGTTGGTTGGCCTGATTGAAGATATAACATCGTGAATAGCAAATGCTACTGTGGTATCAATTAATTGTTTTTGTCCTCCAGATAGATCTTCATAAGGAATTACAATATCATTTTTTAGGATGGCTTGGTAAAATTCTTTTCTGTGTGAGTCTAGGTTAATTCCAAACTCTACTTGAAATCCTAATATCTTACTGTACTCATCTAGCTTAATATTTACATTCTGAAGTAGGTTATCAAACATATATGCCTTTAAACCATTGTTGGATAATGGATCCGAAATTAACCAATCATGTAAGTATATTTCTTTATCTATTTTCCTTTTATTATTCTGTACTTTTCTTAGGTTTCTAGTTAATCTTTTAATAGCTTTGGAATATAACCCAGACTTAACTTCTAATTTAATTTCTAGCTGTTGTTTTACTCTACCCTGCAATTGGTTAACCTTATTAATTATATCCTTCCTTCTTTTCTCTAATCTTTCAAATTCTTTTTCAGTATGTTTGATTATTGCCAGATTACCTTTCAGTTTGTCTAATTTCTGCTGATCATTAGTTAGATCAATCTTCTTGCCTAATTTTTTCCTTTTTGCTTGTAGTTTTTCTAATATCTTATGTTGTTCCTCTAATTCAATAACCCACTTAAGTTTTTTCCTTTCGAATGATTCATTTGATAGTTTAGTACCACATTCAGAACATGTAAGAGGTTTCTTTGATTTAATTGATACATTTAAATTATTTATGTTTAACCGGGTTTCAAGAACATCTTCAAGTATATTGGTAACTTCATTATTGTGCTTATGTATTTTACCTATCTTAATATTTAAAGCAGATATCATTAACTGTAAGCTTTCTGGTTTACCAAGATTAAGTTTCTTTAGATCTTTATCCACTTGGATAAATTCATCATGCAAATCTTTTAAATCATCTTGATATTCTTTAATCCTTTCCTTCTTGTCTTTGTCAAAGTTCTTTTCCTTCTCTAAAGCCGTTTCATAAAGTTCTTGCTTATAATCAAGTTTCTGTTCTATGTGATCCTTTGCATTGATTAAATCTCTTTGGGTTTCTAATAACTTAGTTTTATCTTTTTGGGTTAT
>CALNCH010000035.1 GCA_937875245.1 uncultured Spirochaetaceae bacterium | reverse complement strand
ATCCTTTATTTTCTTGGACAGAAAAAGACATTGTAACAGCAGTTATTGATTCTGGCCTTTTTGTTTCAGAGGGAATACAACTGCAAAACCAAATTATTCAGGAAGAAAGAATTATTTCAGAAAGAGATATATATAACTGGTTTGATAACCCCAATTCTGCCTATAGAACTTTTTTAGAAGAAAAATTAGGACAAGAACAAAAAGAGAATTTCAAAACCTTATTACAAGAAACTATTGCAAAAACTCCCCTGTTGTGGAATACATACACTGCCTATATCTCTTTGCCCTTTATGGACTAAAACAGGGAACTTTGATACAGTATTCCATGGTTTGCAAGAGCAAACTTTATATTTCACCCTTCCCTGGGTGATGGCTAACATAGAGTTTTTTTTATATAGGAGTAGTTATGAATTTTATTTTCTTAGGCCCTCCAGGGGCTGGCAAAGGTACTTTAGCAGCACAAGTTGCGGTATCTTACAAAATCCCTCACATTTCAACTGGTGAAATTTTCCGTGCTGCAATTAAAGCACAGACACCACTAGGAAAGAAAGTTCAGGCAATCATTGATGCAGGTGGTTTAGTTAGTGACGATGTAACTATTGAATTAGTAAAAGATCGTCTTTCTAAAGAAGATGCAAAAAATGGATTTATCTTAGACGGATTCCCACGCACTATTCCTCAGGCAGAAGCGTTAGCAACTATTGTAAAAGTAGATGCAGCTGTTAACTTTGACATTGCAGACGAGGCAGTTGTTGAACGACTTTCAGGTCGCCGAGTATGTAAAGGTTGTGGTCAAAACTATCACCTAGCATTTATGCCTCCAAAAACTGAAGGAAAATGTGACAAATGTGGTGCTGATTTATACACCCGAGATGATGATAAAATTGAATCTATTAAACACCGCCTTGAAGTATACCGCGCTCAGACAGCTCCATTAATTGACTTCTATCGAGAAAAAGGTGCTTTAGTTGATGTTGATGCAAGACCTTCAACAGATAAAATCTTAGCAGAATTTGAAGCAAAGTTTCCTCAAAAATAACTGAATACGAATAGGTTATTCATAAAAAGCCCACCTAAATATGTATGATATGTACGTATAGGTGGGTTTCTTTTTTTTTAATTACCACAAATAGCTTCGATATTAGCTTTTCCAGCAGGAACAAAAGGATAAACCATTTCTGATTGTTCTATTTCGCACCTTACAAAACGTGGTCCACTACCCTTTGGAGGAAAAGCAACTTTATTCCAGCCAGCTTCAAAGGTATCAACCCCTTCTATTCCGAATCCCTTTGCAATGGCTAACAAATCAGTTTTTTTTTGAAAAATACTAGCACTATAATTTTTGTTAAAAAGCAATTCCTGCTGTTGTCGAACCATACCCAAGGTGCCGTTATCAAGTACAATAACAGTTACATCCAAATTTTGTTCCGATAAGGTTGCTAATTCTTGAATATTCATCATAATTGACCCATCTCCAGAAAAACATATTATACGTTTATCTGGATTAGCCAGAGCAGCCCCTATTGCAGCGGGGAGTCCAAACCCCATTGTCCCTAAAGAACCAGAAGTGAGTAATTGGCGAGGTTTCATAATGGGATAATATTGGGCAGTCCACATCTGGTGCTGTCCTACATCTGTGGTAACAATAATATCTTCTGGCAAAATACCTGCACTTTCTGCTAATGACGGAATAGAACTGATAAATCTAGCAGGCCCATTCTTTTCTTTGGCTTTTTCTTCCCTACGCTGATTCATAATAGAATCCAACCAAGAACCTTGATCAGTACTGAGTACAAATCTTTTTTCACATAAGGTTTGTGCTAAAACAGGTAAGGCAGATTCTGCATCTGCAATTATTGAAATTGTTGAAGGTAAAATTTTATTTACTTCAGCGGCATCAATATCAATATGAATTATTTTTGCATTTGGACAAAACTTGGCAATTATTCCAGTAGCCCGATCATCAAAACGAACCCCAACTGCTAGTACTACATCTGCCTCATACATTGCAGTATTTGCAGACAAAGCTCCATGCATACCAACCATACCGGTAAAATGTTCTCCTTCAACAGGAACACAACCTATGCCCATTAAGCTAGTAACTACAGGCATTGGTAAGATTTGTAACAATGATTCTATCCCTTTTGCAGCTTCCGAAGAATTACACCCACCACCTGCATACAAAACAGGTTTACGAGAGGATGCTAAAAGAGATGCTGATTCTTGTAATCGCTTTGCAAACTCTTCTCCTTCTGTTCTAAATCGAACTGCTCTTTTTTCTGGTATTCCAGATTCTGGCCATTTTTCGAAACGGGCAGTAGCAACTTGAACATCCCGGGGAACATCCACTAAAACAGGACCTGGACGACCAGAGGCTGCTAACGCAAAAGCTTGGGGAATTGCAGTAAGTAATTCTTCTGGAGTTTTTACCATTATGCTATGTTTTGTAATAGGAAAAGATAAACCAAAAGTATCCGCTTCTTGAAAAGCATCGGTACCAATTAAATAAGTATTAACCTGACCGGTAATAGCGACTAGGGGAACAGAATCGCTACGAGCGTCGGCAATAGCCGTTAAAAGATTCATAGCACCAGGCCCACTGGTTGCTAAACATACAGCTGGAATTCCAGTAGTACGAGCCATACCTTGGGCAATAAAACCACCAGCTTGTTCATGTCGTACTAACACATGTTTCAGATTACTTTTAGACAATTCATCGTAAAATGGTAAAATTGATCCACCTGGAATACCACTTACAATCTTTACCCCTTGTTTTTCTAACAATGTGATAATAATTTGAGCACCTGTTGCCTCTATCATTTTATATCCCCTTTATCATTTCAAATAAAAAAAAGCCCGCCGGGAAACATTCCGGGGGCTTTTACTTGTAAGTCAGGTTAGTATTCACTACTCCCTACCATAAAAGCATACCAAGACCCCACGGAATGTGACGACCACCACAGAGACTAGTAGGACAGTTAATAGTACTGATAATGAAAACATATTCAGATTATATGCATAAATATACATATTGTCAATATATTTACTAAAAAAATCCCTTATCTTATACTATAGCCATGTCATTAAACTGTAACGAAATTAACACCATTCTTTCTGAATTAGAATTAGAAGGAAGTTTTATCCAGCAAATTGTACAACCAGGCTTTGATTCTATTGCCCTATATACATATAAAGAACTAGAGAATGCAAAAGGTGGAAGTCATACCATCCTC